>CAYJQA010000049.1:0-15814 GCA_964372065.1 uncultured Litorilinea sp. | reverse complement strand
CCGTTCAGTCACCTGAACGGCGGGCGGCATTGACTAAGCGACTATTGAACCGGTTCCAACTCTACCAAGACACGTAGGAAGTGCTGCCAGTGGTTTGGCGGCTGGATGTAGTTGTTGTCCGCCGTCGGCCAGTTGGTCCACTTCGTGGTGTTCCACAGGTAGAACGCGGGTGTTTGGACCAGCGGGATGTCGGGCAGCTCTTCGACCCAGATCGTCACCGCCTGCTTCATCAGGTCGACGACCTGCGGATCGCCGACGGCCAACGCCCCCATCTCGTCCATCAGCGCCGAGTATTCGTCGTTCGACCAGCGCCCGGCGTTGTTGGTGTTGTCCACGTACTCGGTGCCCGCGGTGCCCACGGGGTTGACCCACGACTTGTTGTAGCGGTTCATGCCGAACCACGGCTCGATGACGCTGCCGCAGCCGTCCCAGTCGGTGGCGCCCTCAAACTGGCCACGGCCGGTCTGGTCGCGGAAGATGCCCCATTCCAGGATGCGCAGCACGGCGTCGATGCCGACGTCGTTCAACTGCTGCACGACCATCCGCGCCCAGGGCTCCATGAAGGGCGGCGCTACGATGTCGATAGACAGCGTCTCGCCATCCGGTCCGACATACTTGCCGCTGCCCGCATCGAGCGTGTACCCCTGGCTCTCGATCAACTCTTTTGACTTATCCGGGTTGAACTCGGCGATGGGGGCAATGATGTCGTTGATCGCATCATAGTACGGCTGCATGCCTTCGTACTGCGGGAAGATGAAGGTGGCGATCGCGCCGGCGCCTTCATTGACCACGTCCACGATCTGCTGGCGGTTCATGGCATAGGAAAGCGCCCAGCGCATTTCCTTCTTGTCCCACGGCGGTACGGTGTGGTTCACCGTGAGCATGCGCGGGCACGGGTCAATCCAGCCGTAGGGCGGCTTGTCGAGATAAGGAATCAGCTTCGGGTTCCGCTCCTGCATCGACGCCATCACGCTCAGGGTAGCGCCGCTGCCGGGGCCAATGTCCGCCTCGTTAGCGATGAGCATCTGGTTGTGCGTCTCGGCATTGCCGATCCACGGTCGCTCGATGCGAATCGGGGCCGGCAGCTTGAACGCGCCGGTCTTGGCGCCCCACCAGTTGTCGTTGCGCTTATAGACCCACTCGGTCGAGGAGAAGCGCTCCACCACATAGGGACCGCTGAAGATGGGCGCGCCGGTGGCCTCGTCAAACGGATTGCGGAAGGTGACCGGGTCTTGGCCTTCCCAGACGTGCTTGGGCAGCGGCACGATGGCCTGCGAGGTCGTCCCGGCCAGGTTTTCCATGACGAAGCGCGGGTTGGGGCCGGTCAGCGTGAATTTGATGGTGCGGTCGTCCACGGCCTCCACCGATGCCACCCACTTCTCGACCGCGCCGGACCAGTTGAGCTGCGGCGCGTATTCCTTCAGCATGTTGAAGGTGAAGACTACGTCTTCGGAGGTGAGCGGCGTACCGTCGCTCCACTCGGTGCCCGGCTTGAGCACCACGGTCCACTCATCCATGGCCTCATTGGACGAGAAGCTCTCGCCTAACCAGCCGTCAATCTGGCCGGTTTCGTAGTTGAGCATGAACATGGGTTCCATCATGTTCTGGTTCATCCCCTGCAGAATATAGGTGCCGGGGATGTAGGGATTCCAGATATCCGGAGCCGGGACGTTTACGCTGAGCGGAATGGTTAGAACTAGATCGTTCTCTACCGCGGCGGGCGCCGCGGGTTCGGCAGGCGCCGCGCCGGGAGCGACAGGCGCTGCACAGCCGGCCGCCACCAACATTAGGATGCCGAGTAACGCCAGAAATCTCAACAGATTCGGTCGAACGGGCGACACTTGGGACCTCCTTCGCTGCTGTTTCTTGGTTTTGTTACAGCCTGCAATCAAAAGCCATCGTCAGAAGAAGAGATGGGGGACAAAGGGGCCAGTTTCCAAGCGATGTACTGCTGATGTTGCCAGTTTCGTCCGCCAATCGCCGGCGCAACTGCGACAGCGCGCTTGCCGACGGTCTGGGTGGACGATTACCTTCTCCGATTGTGATGTGTGTTGAATCGCTGGGAACCTAAAATGATCATACCGCTAATTCAGCGGTTGTCAAATCGCTTTAGGTGACTCGGAGCCGCGCTCCAGCCTTCGCATAGGTCTGCGGGCAGCGGCGCGCTGCCGCCTACCGCCACTGCCCGGGTCACGGTCTATTGCTTTGGTACCAAGGAAAGCGCGTCGTGTTGGGCCACGCATAGCTGATCGGGAGGGCCTGGGCGCGCAGTCCCACGGGGTTGTGCAGGTGCAGCGTCAACAACCCGTGCACGCCCGTCAAGGTCGCCGCCAGGCGGTCAAAGGCCACGGTCACGGTAGGCGCGCCGGCCGCAGGCATGACGGCCTTGGGCCAACCCACCACCGCCAGGCCGTTGGGTCGGGTCAAGGCAAGCGCGCGCCAGGGCGTGCGGTCGACGGAACCGGCGGACGTCGCGGCGTTGCTCAGGTCGTTGACATAGGCCAGCACGCGGTAGCGGATCGTCGCGGCGTCCGTCGCCAGGTCGGCGATCTGCAAGGGGATCACCATCACGTCGCTGTTAAAGAGGCGTGTGTCATAGGCGGCGGGGCTGTATTCGTTGAGCGGGCCTTCGTCATAACGCGCGAACGAGCCGATCTCCTGCAAGACGCCGATGAATTCGTCCGTGCCGCCGCTGCTAAAGGCGTTGAGCGCGGCGCTGTCGCGGTTAGCGAGGAGATAGTCGGCGGATTCGTCGCCGTCCACATCCAGTTCGATGGCAAAGAGCACTTCGCGGGGCGTCGACCATGGCCCATAGGCGGCGACCGCAAAGGAGATTTTGCCGTCCAGCGGGCCTGCCACGCCCACATAGCGCAGGTCGGCGGCGGCGTAACGGTCGTCGACGGGCGCGACGCCGTCCGGTCCGACGGTGATGGGCGGGCTGGAGCGCTCGAGCGCAAACAAGCCCATGAGCGCCACCGTCTCCGTGGGTGGAAAAGTGCCGGCGGGCAGCGTCCCGGTGGGCGTGAGCACGGCGCTCGCGGGCGAGGCCGTGCCAAAGTCCAAGCTGGGGGCTTCCAGTTCCAGGCGGCCCACGCGCTGGGGCGCGGCATAGACCGGCACCTGGATGGTGGGCGCGGCCACGGGCGTCAGCCGCAGATAGCCGCCCACTTCGGCCAACGTCGCCAGTTGCGGGGAATCCACCTCACCGCGGGTGGGGTCGGGCCGGCGCGCCATCTGATCGGCCACGGCCGTCAGGGTGACGGGGAGCGCGACCGAACCGCGCGCGGGAACGGTGATCACCTGTCCGGCGTCCACGCCGACGATCACGCCCGCAACTTGGTTGACTTCGCTATAGCCCACCGTCACGGTGATGGGCGACGCGCTTTTGTTGACCACCCGCACGCTGCGTACCGCGGTGTAAGTATCCAGCACTTCGACCAGCCCAAAGTTGAGACTTACCACGGCCGGGTCCTGGGCGTCGTAGGCGATCAAAGCACTGGCCAGGGCGCGGGGCAGGTCGATGCTGCCCGCGCCGGCGCGGGACGGCCCATAGACGGCTAGGTCGTCGTCGACTAGCGGCCCCACGGCCGTGTTCATGAGCAGCGCCTTGAGTTCCTCGGCGCGCCAAGACGGGTGGGCCTGGCGCAACAATGCCAGCGCACCCGCGGTCACCGCCGAGGCCATCGAGGTCCCCGATAGGGTCACGCCTTCCGTGCCGGTCCCCTGGCGCGTCGAGCGGATATCCACGCCGGGTGCGGTCACATCCGGCTTGAGCAGGCCGTCGGCGCGACGCGGTCCGCGGGCGGAAAAGACGGCAATCCCGGCCGGGGTGACGCCGCTGGGCAGCGTGCCGGCCGCGACGGCAATGGCGTGGTCGGCGATGCCGGGGCTGCTGACAGCATAGGTGAGGTCGCCGGTGTTGCCCGCGGCGGCGACGATAATCACGCCGGTCTTGGCGGCGTTCTCGACGGCCACCGCGGTGGCGTCATAGGGCGCGCCAAAGCTGACGCCCAGCGACAAATTGAGGATGTCCATGCGGTCGCGCAAGTCGCCGTCCCGATTGGGGTCCACCGCCCATTCCACGGCTAAGTCCACAATTTCGCTGGAACCGGAACAGCCAAACACCTTGAGGGCGTAAAGCTGCGCATGGGGCGCGACGCCCGGCGCGATGCGCAGTTGGGTAAGGTCCACCGTCGCTGTGTAGGGGCCGGTATAGGTCTGCCCATCCGGGGTCACGCCATAACCGGCAATCGTGCCGGCGACGTGCGAGCCGTGACCGACGCCGTAACAGTCGACCGGGTCCGGGTCCGGCTGCGGGATCGGCTGGTAGGCGACTGCGCCGGTGGTGGCGTTATAGGTGTTGCCGGCAAAGTCATAGCCCCCCGCGACCTTGACGCCGGGGAAGTTGGGGGCGTCGCCGGTCACGGTGGGGTCATTGTCCAGGTTGACGCCGCCCGGCCCGCCAAAGTTGCGATGCAGATAGTCGATGCCGGTGTCGATGACCGCCACTTTCACACCCTCGCCGGTCAGCCCCGTGACGCCGCTCTGCCACAGCGCGGGCGCGCCGATGTTCGTGAGCGCGCCGTCGTTGGCCGGTTCTTTGGCGATCAGCGGGTGGATGGCCTTCACCCCCGGCAGCGCGGCGACCGCCGCGGCGCGCTCCGCGGGCAGGCGCACGGCGATGCCGTTGTAGACGCGCTGGGTCCGAAAGATCACCTGCACGTCGAACGGGGCCAGCGCTGCCAGCAGCGCGTCCTGGGCCGCGGTCAAGTCCGCGATCTGCGCCTGGGTGATGGACGCCAGGGCATCCGCCGAGGCCGCCGCTACTGCATGACTCGCATACACCTCGGCCGCGGAAGGCGCGGCCAACTCGATCATGACCGAGCGATAGACGGTAGGCGGATCGGCGGCGACGGGCGCTTGGGCGCGGCCGCTCTGATAGGGGAGGAGCAGGCCGCACAGGCAAAGGAAAACGCGGAGGGCGAGCATGAACGTCGGGCGGGCAGGCATAGGGTGGGCCTCGCGGAATGGGGACGTGACAGGCGGACGGTCAGCCGCGCGGAGCGGCGCGTCTAGCATAACACAGCCGGCCGCGGCGAAGCTGACGCGCGCCGGGCAAAACAAAGCGCCGCGCTGGGCGCGACGCTGAGGAACCCCCACGCCCGCGGCGAGCGCGGGGCTGCCGGATTGTGGTACGCGCTAGGTGAGGTTGGCGCGTGACTTGACGCCAAAGCGGGCGGTCTCTTTGCGCGTCAGCCAGGCGCTGGCCTCGAAGAAGCCATACGTCCGGCGCAGAGGACCATAGCGCCGCTGCACCAACCCGCGCAGGTCGTCGGACATGAGCCGCCAGACCATCTGCTCCATCTCCTCGATGCGGTGGAGGAGTTCGCCCGGCGTGTTCGGCACGGGGATGTCGCTGTAGGTGGGCGGCTTGCTGTAAGAATGGGGGAAGGTGATCTGTTTGGCGGGCAGCCGGGGCAAGGCACCCAACGCCACCACCGCCATGCCAAAGGCCAGCAGTTGATAGCGCACGCGCTCGACACGGCGCGCCGCCTCCGCTTCCGCGGCGCCGTCATCCGGGCCGCCGGCCGGGCCGGTTAGGTCGTCCAGGCCCAGTTCGTGGCTCAATTGTGACCAGTCCGACACCACGCGGTCGAGCAAATAGCGCAACTCGGCGCGCTGGGTGACTTGGCCGGTACGAACGCTGAGCACGAAGCCTTCGCGCACCTTGCGGACATAGTCGCGCGCCTGCTGCAAGACCAGCTGCTCCACCTGGCTGACATCCCGCTTTTCGCCGCTGTGCGCGGACTGATGCAGGCTGAGCGCCAATAGCTGCGTGGTGGTCTCGGCCAGCTCGCCGATACCGACAAACTCGTATAGTCCTGCGTTTTCCTCCATGTCGTGTGCTCCTGAACCGTCTGCGGTAAACCGCACCGTCGTCAGCCCCTGGCTAAGTGGGGCTATTGTAGCAAGCGTGCGAATCGTGGGAAAGCCTCCATTCTTGTGGTCTATCGGGTTACAAACTGCAAATTCGTGTGTGAATTGGGGCGATTGCCCCGCCCAGGCAAGAATCCGTGATTGTCGATGGCAATACATGGCGCAAGATGCCGTAACGCGGCATAATCTGTTGCTGATTCTGACGTCCCCGCGCGGCAATCGGTACGCCAAAGCGCACCGGATCCCGGAACGGCTGTTTGACCTGCCTGTGCGGCCTGTGTACAATGGAAGCCTACTTCACCCTGTTGTGCGGGTCGTCTAGCCCGTCGAGTACGCTTTGATGGATGGCCGTCGTTCCACCTCGATCCCAATGCGGGATGCGCTTCGCCGCGCCGGACGCTGCCGCGACCCGCGTGGATGCCGGGGCGCGCGGCTTATCGTGGCGTTGCTCATGTGCTGGTGTCTCGCCCCTGCCGCCCAGGCCGCCGAACTGACCCCGATCTACGCCATCCAGGGCGCGACCGACCGCTCACCGCTGGCCGGGCGCACTGTGGACACGCTGGGCGTGGTCACGGGCGTGACTGCCACCGGATTCTACCTGCAAGACCCGCTGGGCGACGGCAGCCCGGCCACCAGCGACGCCGTCTTTGTCTATACCTACCGGCGGCCTGACCTGACGGCGGGTGCGTGTGTGGCGGTGCGCGGGGCGCAAGTGGAGGAGTTCTACGGCAAGACCGAATTGAACCGGGCGAGTGGATATGGCCCGGCTGCCGGCTGCGCCGCCCAAACGGTCATGCCCGCGGTCTTGACTACCGTCCTGCCGGGGCAGTCGCCGGTGGCGGCGCTGGAGCCGCTGGAGGGGATGGTAGTGTCCCTGGCCGCGCTGGACGCCGTGGTCTACGGTCCCACCAAGAGCTTTGAGGGCGGCGAGCAAGAGATCGCGGTGCTGCCCGCGGCGCTGCAACCCTATCTCAATTCCGCCAACATCGACCAAACCGACGCCGCGGCCCAAGCGGCGCTGATCTTTCTTTCCAACCGGCTGGGCGCGGCGCTGCCCGCGGCCGGACGCGGCGACCGTCTGACCGGCGCGGCGCTGACCGGCGTGCTGGACTACAACTTCGGTAAATACCAGTTGCTGCCGTTGGGCGACCCCACGCTGACGGTGGAACCGGCCGCCGTGGACGCGCCCGCGGTCGTCGCGGAGCAGCCCGGCGACTACAGCGTTTGCACCTTCAACCTGCACGGACTGGGGCGCGGACTGGCCCAGTATCCCGCCGCGGACGATTATGCCGCGGCGCTGCGCGCCCGTGCGGCGACTGTCGCGGGGCCGCTGCAAGGCTGTACCATCGTGGCGCTGCAGGAGACGGGCGCGCCCGCCGATGTGCTGGCGCTGGCCGCGATGCTGGCCGAGGACTATGGGCTGGCCTATACCGCGGCGGCGCTGGACGGCCCGGCCTCGTTCGAGGCCGAGTTTCCGCTGACCAACAGCCTCTTGATGCGGGAAGATCGCGGGCAAGTGCTGGCGCTGGAACAGGTGACGGGGTGTGCGGCCCGGGACTATGGTCTGGCCGCGTCAGGCATCTGTCCCGCCGGGCAGTATCCCGTCTTTGATCGCCCGCCGTTGCTGGCCGAACTGCTGGTGGACGCCGGCGGGGGCGCGCCGCAGCGGGTGTGGATCGTCGGCAATCACTGGAAGAGCAAGTCGGGCGACGAGGCGGTCAACGCCCGTCTGCGCGGGGAGCAGGCCGCGGCGGTGGCCCGCACTGTGCAAAGGGTGCTGGACGCGGACCCCGCCGCCCAAGTGATCGTGCTGGGCGACCTCAACGACTTCTACCGCGGCCCGGCCGTGACGCAGGTCGCGGAAGGCGTCGTCCCGCCGCTGGCGCAGCCCCTCGACCTGGTGGCTCCGCTCGACCGCTACACCTATATCTTCAACGGTGCGACGCAAGTGCTCGACCACGCGCTGTTGACGCCGGTCTTGCTGCCGCACCTGGCCGCGGTGGAGATCGTCCACGTCAACGCCGACTTCGCCGCCCAAGACCCGGCCCACGCTCCCGGCTATGCCACCAGCGACCATGACCCGGTGCGCCTGCTCTTGCGACCCGGCGGCGCCGCGAGTGTGGGCGGCAATCTCGGCGCGGCCGCGGTGACGGTCACGGCGCAGACGGAGACGGGCGCGGTGGTGCGCGCCGTCAGCGATGCCAACGGCGACTTCCGCCTATGGGGACTTGCGCCGGGCGCAGTCCGCTTGTATTATGCGCCGCCGCCCGCGGTCACGCTGGACGCGACGCAGCAGACGGTAGACGCGGCCGCGGGCTACACCGTCGTCACACCGCCCGCCGCGCGCCACGCCACGCCGGCGCTGGCCGCCTGGATTGCTCTTTCCGGTCCTGAACTGGTGAACCGGCTGTTGGCGGCGTCGCCGGTTCCCTGACCTGCCGATTCGCTGCATTTGTTAGAGCCAAGGACTATTCCGCATGAAGCACGTTTATCTCACCTGGCACGAACTGGAAGAACTGGTCAGCAAGCTGATCTTCAAGCTCAACACGCCCTATGACCTGATTCTCACCATCACGCGCGGGGGCATTATCCCCGGCGGTATGATCGCCGAGGCGCTCAACATGAAGAACGTGCTGACCGCGGCGGTGCTGTTTCCGGAAGACCCCAGCCAGCGCACCAAACTGAGTTGGCCGCGCTTTATCCAGTTTCCCGCCGACACGTTGCTGGAGGGGCGCAAGATTCTGGTGGTGGACAACCTGTGGTATCAAGGGCGCACCATCATGGCGGTCAAGGGGCGCATCGAAACGGCGGGTGGCTTTCCGGAGCTGGCGGTCGTCCATTGGAAACAGTCGAGCAGCTACTTTCCCGAAGATGAACCGGACTACTACGCCGAGATCACCGAGGAGTTCGTCCATTATCCCTGGCAGCGCATCGACGATTCGGATTATCGCGTCCTCGCGCATCCGGTGATGCCGCTCTCGTAACCCAGTCTCTGCCCACCAGGAAGGCCCTGCTATGACGACGACTGCCCTCGGCCCAACCGCGCCCGCGCGGATGCCCGAAATCCTGCGGTTGCTGCACGCCGAATATCCCGACGCCCACTGTGAGTTGGACTTCACCAACGCGCTGGAACTGCTGGTGGCGACCATCCTGTCGGCCCAATGCACCGACGAGCGCGTCAACCAGGTCACGCCCGCCCTCTTTGCCCGCTACCCGGACGCCCAGGCGCTGGCAGAGGCCGATACCGTCGAGTTGGAGGGCTTGATCCGCTCGACCGGCTTCTATCACAACAAGGCGAAGAACGTCCAGGCCGCGGCCCGGCGTATCGTCGAGGTCTACGACGGCGAAGTGCCCAGCAACATGGCCGACCTGTTGACGCTAGGCGGTGTGGCGCGCAAGACGGCCAACGTGGTCTTGGGCAACGTCTTTCACATCGCCGACGGTGTGGTGGTGGATACACATGTGAAGCGGCTCTCCGAACGGTTGGCGCTGTCCGGCGAGAGCGCGCCCGAAAAGATCGAGCGTGACCTGATGGGGCTGACCCCGCGCGAGGAATGGGTGGACCTGGCCCACCTCTTGATCTTTCACGGGCGGCGCGTCTGTCACGCCCGCAAGCCGAACTGCGCCGGGTGCGCCATCCGCCATTTGTGCCCATCGGCGGAGGTCTAACCGTGCCGCGTCGCGGCTGGTTGATTGCGCTGGCAGCGGTCCTGCTGGTGGGCTGCCTGCGGCACACCAGCCCCGGCGCGCCCTTGCCTACCCCGCCGCCCACGCTCCTACCCGCGGCCACGCTGCCGCCGCCTACGCCCGCGGACCTGGTCGCGCCGGGGGAAGGCGTGACGTACACCAGCCCGCGCCACGGCTACACCGTTGCCCTGCCTAGCGGCTGGCGGGCGTTGGTTCTACCCGTGCAGGCGAACGACCTGCTGCAAGCCGCGGGCCAACCGCTCGAACTGGTGGCGGGGTTGGACGCCGCGGACGCTGCCGCCGCACCACAAGCACAACTGACGGTGCTGGCGCTGCCGCGCGGGGGCCTGACGCTGGGGGCCTACCTAGACCAGACCGCCGCGCAGATCGCGGCGGAGAGCGGCGCGGCCGTGGACCGGGCTGAGCTTGACCCCACGCTGCGTGGTGACGGGCTGCCCGCCGCGGTCGTCGAGTATACCGTGACGTCGGACTCCGGCGACCCGCAGGCCGGCTATCAGGCGACGCTGGTCGGCGGCGACCCGGACACGCTGATCGTGTTGACCTTTACCGCCCGCGCCGCCGTCTACGCCGAGTTGCGCCCGCAGTTCATCGAGATCGTGCGCCGGGTCGAGCTTACGCCGCCTGCCGCTACACCTTAGGAAGCGCCCGCCATGCCTGCTCCCATCCCGTCTGGCTATACCCGCGGCCCTGTGCTGTTCATCGACACCCGCGCCGATACCCTCGTCGACCGCAGCCTGTACCAGTGGTTCTGGCGCGAGGCGGGCGGTTATGGCGCGCGCATCCTGCTCCTGGCGGTGGAGCCGGAGCAGCACGCGGCCCTGGACGAGTTGGCGCACTTGTGCAAGAGTTGGGAAGCGGACCAGGTGACGCGCCTGCTGGTGGACCGCCGCAGCGTCGCCGCGGACCCGCTGCACACCGCCGCGGCCGAGTACGCCACGGCGATTGCGCTGCTGGGCGACGACCCCGCGCGGTTGGCGACAACGTTGGGCGGGACCGCGTTCGCCACGGCCATCCGCCGCGCCAACGCCCGCAGCAAGGTCGTCGCCGGGATCGGCGCGGCCGGGACGTTCCTCAACCAGCACATGCTGGGGCCGGGGCCGGTGACGGGTACGCCCACGCTGCGGAACGCCGTCGCCTTTGGGCCGGGGCTGGGGGTGCTCAATCGTGTGGCGGTGGACAGCTTGGGGCCGGATGCCGATCACCCCACGCGCCTGTTCGCCGCGGTCGCGGCCAATCCGTTTCTGGTCGGCGTGGGACTGGCGCCGGGCAGCGCGGCGGTCGTCCATCCTGACAATACGGTGCAATCGCTGGGCAGCGCGCCGGTCACGGTGGTGGACGGCAGCGGCGTCATGGCCGTGGACCTGGACGCACCCGCCACGGCTCCCCAGGCACTGGCCGGCGCGGCGGTCTACACGCTCCAGATCGGCGACGGCTTCAACCTGGACGCCCGCGCCCTGCGGCCCGCCGGCGACATCGACCTGCCGCCGACCGGGCCGGTGACCAGCGCCTTCTGACCGCTACCACTCGTCTACCCATTCTTCCTTTTCGCCCACCACCTTGAATTGGCGGACGTCTACCGTCTGCGGCGCGGGCAGCGCACGCTGGCGCGGCGCGGCGTAGGGGTCGGCATAGCCCTGGGGCTGACCACCGGCTCCGGCCAGCACGATCACCGGCGGCTGGGCGTAGCCGGGGCCGTAACCGCCGTAGTAGGCGGGCGACTGCGCTTGGCTCACCTGGCGGCGGCGCTCGACCGCCTCTGCCTGCTCCTGCTCGCGGCGACGGTTGGCGGCCATCACCATCAGCGCGGTGGGCACGCCTGCCATGATGCCAAAGAGTAGCCCCACTGCCATCCCCAGCGCGTCGGAGCTAAGCTGCCCGCCGATGCGCCACGCCGCCACCGCCACAAAGACCAGCGCCGCCAACCCGATTGCCTGCCGCATGAGTAGAGTCCTTTCGTCGCAGAGGGTACGTTTCGACCAATAGGGGAGCACGGGGCGGCGCTACGAACGCGCCATCGCCCCGCCGAATAGGCGTGACCAGAAGGTAGGGGCGGGCGGCGGGGGCGGCGGCGGTTCCGGCGCGGGGTCGGTCCAGCGCCGCGTGGCGCGCCCGCCGTGGCTCAAAGCGGCCAACACCTGTTTGAGGTCGTGGGGGCCGAGCCAGGCGGACTGGAAGCGCACCTGCTCGCCCTTAGCGACCAGCAGGAAATCGCCTCTGCCTTCCAACTTTTCCGCGCCGCTGTCGGCCAAGCCGGTGGCGTAGCGCGCTTCATCTTTGCTTGCCACCGCGCCCACCAGGCGGACGGGGAAGTTGGCCTTCATCGCGCCGCCGATGAGTTCCGCGGTCGGCTTCTGAGTGCAGGCGACCAGGTGAATCCCAGCCTCGCGCCCGCGCTGGCTGAGGCGGGTGAGCATGGCTTCCACGGGCTGGCCGCCGATGTGGAGCAGGTCCGCCAGTTCGTCAATCGCCAAGACGATCAGGGGGCGGTTGAGCTTGTGCTGGTCGCGGCGCTCCATCTCGGCCACAGCCCAGCGCAGCTTCTCCACGGCCGCGGGCATGTCGCAGGCCACTTCGCCCAGGACGTGGGGCAACTGCGCCAGCGGTCCAAAGCCGCGACCCTTGGGGTCAATCAGCACCAACTGCACTTCGCTCTGCCGGTTGTGCATGGCGAGTGAGGTGAGCAAGGTACGCGCGAGGGCGGTCTTGCCGCTGCCGGTGGTCCCGGCGATGAGGATGTGGGCCACGTCCGGCGCGGTTAGCCGCACCAAGAGGGGCGTCCCGTTGTCTTCCACGCCCAGCACGGCGGTGAAGGGCGGGATCAGCGCCAGCCGGTTACACAGCGGGAGCAGCCGCACGGGGTCGGCCTTGACGCGCGGAATCTCCACGTTGATCGCGCCGTCCTTGCGATAGACGCGCGCTTCGCTCTTGCCCAGCGCGAGCGCGATCTCCTCGGCCAACCCGGAGACCTGCTTGACCTTGGTGCCCATGTCGGCGCTGACATGGAACTGCACGTAGCGTGGGGTCACGGTCCCGCCCTTGACGCGTGCGGGCACTTTGTGGTGGGCCAGCACGGCTTCGATGGTGTCGGCCTGGAAGTCCAGACTGCGTTTGCGATTGGTCATGGTGTCACCCTCCGCAGAAAACCGGGACAACTGACGCGCCGTCGAACGGGCCGAGGCCGGCGACCTGCTGCCGCGGGGTCGGGAGAAGTGCAGGCTTGGGGCGAGTGATCCGCTAGTTCTAGTAGAACGGGCGTTCTGTATCCCAATATATCAGAACATGGGTTCTGGTGTCAAGCGGCAATTTGCGGCGCGCGCCGCATTACCGCGAACCTGACGGACGCCGGTGAAAAACCATCGTATACGCCGCTGGGGTGGGAGCGGTCCCGGCGGTAGAACACCGCCGGGACTTATCTATCTCTGCCTTTACGCGTTGGCGACTTTGCGTGAAACCTCTCATCTCTCCGGGCGTCTGCGCGCCACTTGTGTAAGCCTGCCCGCTGCGCTATAGTTGCGAGTCATGGACCTTCGCCCGACGATCCACGCGGCCCGGCGCTCCTGGGGTCTGCTGCGCTCACTACTCATCTATTACGCCAAGCCATTTCAACTGCGGCGCATGGCGCGGTTCTACCGCGACCTTATCGGGCCGGGTGATCTCTGCTTTGACATCGGCGCGCACGTGGGCAACCGCGTGGCGGTTTGGCGCGGGCTGGGCGCGACGGTGGTCGCGGTGGAGCCGCAGCCGGGCTGTCTGGCGCTGCTGCGCCGGTTCTACGGCCGCGCTGCCGGGGTGACGGTGGTGGGGGAGGCCGTGGGCGCGACGCCGGGCCGGCTGCAACTGCACATCAGTGCGGCCAACCCGACCGTCAGTACACTCTCGCCCAGTTGGATGGCCGCGGTCAAACAGGTGGACGCGTTTACCACGGTAGAGTGGGACGACGTGGTCACGGTGGACGTGACCACGCTGGACGCGCTCATCGCCCGTTATGGCGAGCCGGCCTTCTGCAAGATTGACGTGGAAGGCTATGAGGCGGAGGTATTGGCCGGGCTGTCGCGGCCGCTGCGGCTGCTGTCGTTCGAGTATATCCCGGCCACCGTCGACCTGACACTGGCGTGCGTGGCGCGGCTGCAAGCGTTGGGCGACTATCGTTACAACTGGTTTGTGGGCGAGTCGCACCGGCGGACGCAGCCGGAGTGGGTCGCCGCGGATGCGTTGGTCGCGTTTCTGCGCGGCCTGACGCCGGACGCCGCCTCCGGCGACATCTTTGCCCGCCGAGCCGACCGGCTCTAGCCCGGAGCCGCCTGTCATGGTCGCCTATCCCGACGCCGAAGCCCGCCGCCGTGCTGTGCTGGTCGTGGTCCTCAACAACGCCGACGACCTGCGCCGTGCCGCGTCCGAGGGCTGGTATCGCATCCCCCAGCGCAGTGCGCCGCCTCGTGTGGGGGCGGACTTCCTGGCCTTCTACCAGACCGGCGCGTTCGCCCCGGAGCCGGAAGCGCACACGGTCAGCTACTATGCCGCCACACGGCGCTACCGGCTGCTGACGCGGCGCGAACTTCTGCCCGCCGAGGCGGACCACCCGCGCGCCAACGACTATTACTTTCGCATCGAGTTGGGACCGTTCTTGCGGCTACCGACGCCCATCCCGGCGGCGAGTATGCGCCGGATCACCTTTATCCATACCACACTGGATCGGCTGCTGGCCGCGCCGGATGTGCGCGACCTCTTTGTCCAAGATGACCCGTTCCAGAAGTTGTGGCAGGCGCTGCGCGCCAACCGGCTGCGCCCGCTGCGTAACCGGCTGGTGGCTGACCAGCCGGTGGACATCGCCCTGCGGGCGCGTGGCGGCAATCTGGGCATCCTGTGCCACGATACGCCGCCCACCAGCGCCCAGGAGCGCCGCCCGCTGGACGGCCGCGAGCGATGGGAACTGCTGCGCCTCTCCACGGACGCCATCGACGCCGACCTGGACGGTTGCCTGCGCCAAGTCGGCGCGGCGCTGATCAGCCTGGGCGGTTCCGTGCTCAATCGACCCGACCCGACCTAGCCACACCGTCTATGCCTGCTGACCCGTTGACTGCCGAAACCAATCGCATGGACCTTGTTGCGCTGCGTAGCTTGCGCCGCCGCTGGCTGCTGACCGCGGCAGTCTATGTCACCGCGCTGGCGGCCGCCTTTCACTTTCTGAACGCGGCGTGGACGCCCGGCCTGGCCGTGTGGTGGCTGGGGTGGGCCGCCGCGGCGCTGGTCGTGGAACTGGCGGTCCTGTGGTGGGTGCTGCCCCAAAATACGCCGCCCGCCGGCCGCCCCTTGCTGCCCACGTTTGGCTATGGTACGGCCCTGACCCTGACCTGCGGGCTGCTGCTGATGCTGCTGGCCGGCTTCCTCTTTGCGCCTCAACCCATGGGCGCGTTGGCCTGGGCGCCCGCGCTGCTCTATACGCTGGCGCGGCTGGTGGATTATGTGGACGGCTACGTGGCGCGCTTGACGCACCACGAAACCAAGCTGGGCGGCATCCTCGACATGGAGTTCGACGGGCTGGGCGTGCTGATCGCGGTGCTGCTGGCGATTGCGTACGGCCATCTGCCGCTGTGGTATCTGCCGCTGGCCTTCTCGCGCCAACTGTTTATCTTTGGCATTTGGCTGCGGCGGCGGCAAGGGTGGCCCGTCTACGAGATGACGCCCAGCGCCAACCGGCGCATCATCGCCGGGTATCAGACCGGCTTTATCAGCGTGACGCTTTGGCCCAGCTTTTCGCCGCCGCTGTCTACGCTGGCCGCGGTGATCTTTGGCGGCGTGCTGACCGCGAGCTTCGTGCGCGACTGGCTGGTGGTGAGCGGGGCCATCGACCCGACCGCCGCGGCCTATACGCGCACCCGGGCCGCACTCAAGACGCTGGTGGAAGGCAGGCTGCCCACGGTGAGCCGGGTCGTCGGCTTTGCCGTCCTGGCCGGCCTGCTGCTCCGCGAAGCGCCGACCTTCCCGACCTGGCTGCCGCACCTGCAACAGAGCGGGGTCGCGGCCCCGGCGACGGTGGTCTGGCTGGCCGCGGGGCTGGGGATCGCGACGGCGCTGCCCTTCCTGCTGGGTGTGGTGGGACGGGTGGCCGCGCTGGGTGTGGCGACCGTCGCCTGGCTGGACGTTGCCGCCAACGGCCTCGGCTGGGGCG
>CAYJQA010000048.1:0-16128 GCA_964372065.1 uncultured Litorilinea sp. | reverse complement strand
GGAAAACGTGGGGGGTGGGTCACCGTTATTGGGGGTTGGGTGGGTCGGCAGCAAGGGCGCGCCGGGCAGGCAACCTTCGCCGGCCCGGCGGCATAAGGCGTGGGTGGGGCTTAGCCCTTAATACCGGACATGACGATGCCCTGCACAAAGTAACGCTGCCCCATGAAGAAGATCGTGATGACCGGGATCATGGACATGATGCACGCCGCCATCAGCAGATGCTGCATCGGCTCACCGCCGACATCCGGCGCGTTGTTGAAGAACTGCAACCCCACGGAGATGGTAAACTTCTCCGGCGAGTTGAGATAGATCAGCGGGCCGAGGAAATCGCCCCATAGCTCGATGACCATGATGATGCCCAGCGTCGCCAATACCGGCTTGCACAGCGGCAGCAGAATGGTCCAGAAGATGCGGAAGAAGCTGGCCCCGTCAATCAAAGCCGCCTCGTCCAGGTCGCGCGGGAGCGACATGAAGAACTGGCGCATCAAGAAGATGGCAAACGCGCTGCCGCCAAACCAATACGGAACCCATAGCGGCAGCAGGGTGTTGATCCAGCCCAAGCGATAAAACAGCACAAACTGCGGGATCAACGTCACCTGCGCCGGGAGCATCATCGTCGCCAACGTGATCATGAAAAGCGTGTTCCGGCCGCGATACTCAAACCGGGCGAACGAATAGGCCACCAGCGACGCTGTGATCACCGTGCCCAACGTCCCCAAGGCGACGACGATGGCCGAGTTCAAGGCCCACCGCTGCACGGGAATACGCGGGATCACCAGGACGTTCAGATAGTTGTCCCATTGCGGGACCTTGGGAAACAGCGGCGGCGGGAACCGGAACAGCTCCGGCGCCGTCTTGAGCGAGCTCATCAGCGTCCAGAAGATCGGGAAGCCGAAGGCCACGCACAGCACGATCACGACCGCATAGAGAAATACCCGGTTCGCCTGCTGTTGCACCGTCTTGCCGCCGCGGCGCGCCGACATGCCGACCTGCGCCATAGTTGTCTGAGCCATACTCTCATCCCTCCGGCCTAGCCGCCCTCATAATGGACCCAGCGCCGCGAATACTGCACCTGGACCCATGTAAAGAACATGATGATCACGGCCAAAATCCACGCCAGCGCACTGCCGTAGCCAAGCCGGAAATACTGAAACGCCTCTGTGTAGATGTGCAGCGCAAAGAACCAGGTCGCATACGACGGACCGCCCTTCGTCGCCACCCACGCCGTCGTAAAGACCTTGAGCGCCCCAATGATCGCCAACACCATGTTAAAGAAGATGGTCGGCGTCAACAGCGGCAGCGTCACGTTCCACCATTTGGAAAGCGGTCCTGCGCCGTCAATATCCGCCGCCTCATACAGCTCTTGGGGGACACCCTGCAGCCCGGCCAGGAAGATGAGCATAGTGTTGCCGCCGACGGCAGCCCACACCGCGATCATGATCAGCGAATGGAGCGCCGTATTGCGCCCGGCCAGCCAGCTCGGTGGGTTCTGGACCCCAAGATCGCGCAGGAACGCGTTGACCGGCCCCAGTTTGGGCTGGAGCAGGAACGTCCACACCACCGCCAACGCGACCGCCGGGATCAGGTGGGGCATAAAGAAGATGGTGCGGTAGACATTGGTGCCCTTGAGCTTCTGGTTGAGCAGGGTCGCCAAGAGCAGCGCGCCGATGATCGCCGCCGGCACATAGGCCAACGCAAAGCCAAACGTACGCCCCATGGACGGCCAGAACAGGTCATCGCTGCCAAAGGCCCGCTGATAATTCGCCAGCCCCAACCATTTCGCCGTGCCGATCACCTCATAGTTGGTAAAGCCAAAGTAGAACGACGCCAGAATCGGCCCGCCCCAAAAGATGATCAGCCCCAAGATCCACGGCAATGCAAAGACATAGCCCCACAGCGCCCGGTAGGTTTGGAACTTCGTCCGGACGCCCACCAGCCGCGCCAGAAAGCTTGGCCTTGCCGACGCCACCGCCGGCGCGCTCAGCCGATTTTGTACTAAAGCCACGGTGTCACCTCCCCAGTCAACCCATCCTGGCGGCGTCCGCCTCTACGCCGCGACCAATTCGTCATCCAGTCGCCTCCCTGTGCAACCTACTCCTTGACGCCCGGTACTCCCAACGTGCGGCGTGCAACCCGCACCCTCCGACCCGCCCCACGCGCTCCCCGTTCAAGCGGCCTATCGCTGCACCACCCAATACGACGGCGGCGCGTCCACCCACGCCGGCATACTCATCCCGCTCGGGTCAAAGACTACCTCGCCGGCCCGCAGCGTCATGGCGCATTCCAGCTTCTTATCGCCGCGCAGCTTGGCCTTGCCGCAATCCACAAAGCCGAACTCGCCCGACAACAGCTTAAACACGGCCACATCCGCCTCGGCACCGACCGACAGGTTACCCAACTCCGGATGCCCAATCTCCCGCGCCGGCGTCACCGTCGCGCGGTAAATGACCTCTTGCAGCGGCACGCCCAGGTTGAGAATCTTGTTCATGGTCGTCTGCATGTCGATCACCACCCCGTGGATGTTGCGCACATGCAGGTCCGTGCTGATGGAATCGGGCACAAAGCCATTCTGGATGGCGGGGGCCGCATTGCGGAACCAGAAACTGCCCGCGCCGTGCCCCACGTCGAAGATGATCCCGCGCTCGCGCGCCGCAAACAGGAAGCGGTTGGGCTTGCCCGCCGTGTCCAAGACCGGGAACTGTTGGGCAAAGACATGCGTGTGGATGTCGCCGGGCCGCATCTTGCTGAGGATCAGCTCCTCATACGAGCGCTCCGGCGGCCGCGGCCAGAAGTCCACCATCACCGGCTTGCCGCACAAATTGCCCGCCGCCACCGCCTGGTCAACCGACGCCCACGGCGGATGCGCCGCGTCAAAGGGCAGCTCCGTCCAGTAGTGCGCCGTCTTCACCCCCACGCAGATGTCGGGATAGGCCATCACCGTCCCCGCACACAACTCAGGGTCGAAGTTTTCGATGTCCTGCTCGAAGGGGCCAATCATCCCCTGATCCACGATGTTGACATACGCCAAGACGCGCGTTTTCATCAGGTCGATCACGGTGCGCTTGAAGTGGAGGAAATGGCGCGCTCCGGCCGTGCCGGTATCCACCATGGTCGTGACGCCCGACCGGAAGCTGTGCGAGTCGGCCATCACGCTCAGCCCTTCCGGCTCGCGCGTGTGATAGACATGCACGTGCATGTCGATGATACCCGGCGTCACATAGTGGCCCGCCACATCGACCACTTTAGCCGCCAGCGCCGGATCGAGATCCGCGCCCACCGCCGCAATCTTGCCGCCGGCAATGGCGACATCCAGCTTGCCGTCGATGTTGTTAAGTGGATCGATGGTATGACCACTCTTTAGCAGAATGTCGTAGCGCGTTTCGCTGCTCATGGTCCGTCTCTTGTCTAGTTGCCCAGGGGAAAACCTTAGCCGCCGGAGGGACGGTATCGCCGTCCCCTCTGCACGATGAAGGATCAAACCGCGGTGCGTAGCGCCGAACTTCGGTGGGAGTGCGCTACGCACCGTGATCCGTGTGCCGTCAGGCTTGCAGGCTGCGCTGAAACAGCGCCACGCCGTAAAACTCATACGAGGCGGCCCGGTCCGGCACGTCTACCACGTGCACGGTGAAACGGGCGGGAAGGCCGTTCTCAGGACAATGGTCGCGGAAGTAACCACCATAGGCGCGCCGATAGGCCGCCCGCAAACGCTCGATCTCTTTGATGTACCCTTCCGGGTCCACGATGGGATTGGGCGACTTGGGCAAGCACCCAAAGGCGTGAATCTCCACAAAATCGACTTGCGCCAACGACTGGCAGATACCGGCATCCTGTAGCCATTTCTCCCAGCATTGAAAGACGAGGGGGATCTCCCGTTCGGGGTCCATGCTGACCAGTTCATCCAGCCCCAACACATTCTTGGCCGAGTAACCGCCGGTCAGCCCGGCAAAATGAATACGCAGATCACCGTCCGGCTGCTCTTCGACGACCAGGCTGGACAGCACCGGCTCGTCGCCCTGGTAGTAATAAGTGAGTTTGCCACGCTTCTTCACGTTAAAAGCCATGAATCGCTCCTTGCCGTAGCGGTAGCTGTGAAGGTCGTTATGCGGTTGGAGATGGCAACGCCGCAAGAATGTGAGTGAACCCTGCCTGTGGGTTCACCGTAACCGGCTGTCGGAGCGCCGGCCTGGCGGCCCAACTCCGACGCGCCGCATTATACCAGCAATTCCGCCTGCGCCAAATGCCGATCTCAATTCGGACGCATCACGCCGCCGCGCTGATGCGCTGCCCGCAATACTTCTCGACCGCATCCAGGTTGAGCGTCAGCCCCAGCCCCGGCCCGCTGGGAATCGCCAGCGTGCCGTCAGCGTCAAGCCGCCAACCGTCGGCAGGCAGTTCGTCGATGTAGGGCGACCCGGTGATATACTCCACCAACTCTGTCGCCGGGAAGGCCGAGGCCAGTTGCAGGTCGGCGGCCAGCCCCAGCGCCGTGTTCCAGCCATGCGGAATAAAGCGCACACCGTTCTCTTGGGCCATCCACGCGATGCGCCGTTCCTCGCTGATGCCGCCCACCTTGGTCACGTCCGGCTGCACAATGTCAAACGCCCCGGCCTGTAGCCACGGCTGAAACGCTTGCCGCCGCGTCAACACCTCGCCGCCCGCAATCGGCAGCGGCGCGGCCCGCCGCAATTGCACATAGTCTTCCAGGGCGTCCGGGTTGAGCGGCTCCTCAAACCAGTAGACATCGTAATCCGCCAGCATGTCCGCCGTCCGCAGCGCCCACTTGTAGCCATTGGTCCAATAGGCGTCGCTGCCGCCCGCGTCCACCATGAGCAGACAGTCTTCGCCGATCGCCTCGCGTGCGGCGGCTACAATCGCCTCGTCCATGGCCGCGCCGACGCGACCAAACGGCCCCCAGCCCATCTTGAACGCGCGGAACCCCTGCGCTTTGATCTCGCGCAGGTGCGCCGCCAACCGTCCCGGTTCATCCATCAGCAGCGACGCATACGGTTTCACCCGTTCACGATAGCGCCCGCCCAGCAACCGGCCCACCGGCTGTCCGGTCGCCTGGCCCAGAATATCCCACAGCGCAATGTCGATCCCGCTGATGGTGTGGGTGATGGATCCGCCCCGCCCCAGCCAAAACATGTGCTGGTGCAGCTTCTCGCTCACGCGCTCCGGCTCCAACGCATTCTCGCCCCGATACAGCGGCTCCAGCACCCCCAACGCCGCCTTGACCAGCCCGTCGTTGGTAAAGACGCTGCCCCACCCCGTCAGGCCGCCGTCCGTGACCACGCGCACCAGCGTGTGCACGCAGTCGTCGGGGCGTATCTCGTTGCTCCAGCCGCCTTCGGGCGTCAGCCCGCGCAGCCCATAGGCTTCGATCCGTGCGATCTTCATGTGTCCCCCCCAAACTGAATAGCTGAAGTAGTGTGTTTGGTCCGCGACCTAGCGGATGGTCAGCGACCCGGCGCGCTCCGTGACGCGACGATAGGGCGCGAGCACTTCTTGCAGCCGCGGGTCCGTGTCGCAGAGCGCATCCAGCCCCTTGCGGTCATAGGTGATTACCAGGCTGGGCCGCGACACCGTACACCGCCCCGACGGCGTCTCCGCCGCCGTCTGCCCTAGCTCCGCCAAGATCTCGGACAGTTGCAGCTTGCACGCGGCCTGAAACTCCTCCAGCGCCGCGACATAAGACGCCGCTTCCTTGAACAGCCCAATGGCCGTATCCAGCGCGGTCTCCGTGTCGGTCGTGGCGCGCGCCAGCCGGTCGCGCAGCGCGTCCAGGTCAATGGTCATCGTCAGCCCCCGCGCCGGAACAGCTTGGCCCGCGGGGTGAAGGTCACGCCGGGGTCCAGCGGGAAGATGGGGCGCGCACAGCGCACGTGCCCCAGCGTCGGCAGATTGGCGCTCGTTGAGCCAGCCGCGTCCACATTGATGGTCGCCTCCGCCCACTCGTCAAACATGTGCGGCTGGCAGTGGGGCGACTTGACCACCACCGCATCAAAGCGCCGCGGCTCCTGTCCGTGGGCCAGAAAGAGCGACCGGTCGTAGAGCGAAACCGCGTGTGTCATCGCCACCCAGGTCACATTGTCTGCCACCAGCACCGCGGTCGGCCCCGATACCCACACCGCGCCGTTGGATTCGCTGATAAAACGACCCTCGCTCAGAAGATGTACCCGCGCCCGCACCGGCAGCGGCGCAAAGCGGCGGTTGTCCAACTGCCCGCCGACCGTCGTTTCCACCGTCGCGCCCACGCCCGCCGCAAAGGCAGCGCGCACGGCAATCGGGTCCACGACCGGGGCCAACACGCGGCACGTGTAGCCCGCGGCCAACAGCGCCGCCACGATCAAGTTGCTGTCGCCCGATGCGCCCGAGCTGGTCGCATCCGCCGCGTCCACCAGGATCACTGTCCCCTGGGCCGCCTTGGCCGCGGCCACCGCATCCGCCAGCGGGACCAACTTGGCCTGGAGCCGTTCGCGCACCGACCAGAAATCCTGGGCCAGCGCGATCGCCTCGCGCTCCGCTCGCGTCGGATCATTGTCCGTCACCACAAACGCATTCGAGCGCAGGTCCGTCACATCGGTAAACGGGTTGCCGATGAACATTCCCGCCGACAGCCCGCCCGCCGCCGCCTCAATGCTTTGCGCCTGGCGAATCATGCGACCAAACAGCCCCGTCGCCGTCTTGAGTTCGTCCCCGCGCACCAGCGCCGGAATCGGCACATAGGCCGTCACCGGGCGCACCTCGCCCGCCAGTATCCGCAGCAGCAGCAGCGCCGCGCGCGCCCCGGTCTTGGCAAAGTCCACATGGGGATAGGTGTGATAGGCGACGATGGCATCACTCTGCGCCAACATGCGCTCGGTCAACACGCCGTGCAGGTCCAGCGACACCACAATCGGCGTCGCCTCCCCCACCATCGCGCGAATCTCCGTCAGAAACAGACCTTCCGGATCGTCCTCGCCTTCCGCCGCCATCGCGCCGTGCAGCGACAGATAGATGCCGTCCACCTGGGGCGCGGCCCGCACCGCCTCCATAAACTCGCGGCGGATGCGCTCAAAGCTGGGGCGCGCCAGCGTGCCGCCGGAGACGGTCGTGCGCGCGCTATAGGTGGGGACCAGTTCCACATCCGCCCGCTCGCCAAATACGTCCAGCGCCCCGGCGATTTCGGTGTTCAGCCCCCGGTGATAATCCAGGATCGCCTGCCCCCACGCCACCTCATAGTCTTGATACCCGCTCAACACCGGGTTGAACGATGAGACCTCTTGCTTGCACTCCCCGATCAGAATCCGCATGAAATTCGCTCCATTCCCCTTTGCGCCCGCATCCCTTATGTCACGCTTCTTATGTCATGCTGAACATCGCGCAGTAATCGTAGGGGCGGTTTCCATACCGCCCGTCTGGGGCTACAGTGGCCCCGGCGCGCCCAGGGGGCTCCCGGAAACCGCCGCGACAACCCCTTGATTATTCCTTAATGTCCACATACGGCCACGGCCCGCTCTCCGCCCACAGATCGGCCACGCTCAGCCCGGCCAAACGCGCCACCAGCGCGGCCTTCTCCGCGGCGGATCGGCCCATCACTTCCTCGATCCGGTCGCCGATGAACTCGGCGTCGGCGTCGCTCATGTTAAAGGGGTCCAGCAAGAAGTATCCCTCCTCCACATGATGGCCGCGCGTCTTGATTGTCGGGTCGCCCTCCGCCAGCGCCACCGACAGCGCCATCGCGGTCAGCCCCGCCTGGGCCGGCTCCACCGTCACCTGGGCGCGCATGATCGGGTACGGGTCCGGGCTGGGCCACACTTCCGCGGCCACGATGCCGGGTAGCTTGTTCAAGCGCGCCACCAAGCGCCCGATGCGCCGCTTCTCCGCCGCCTGCTCGGCCCGGTAATAACCCTTCTCCCACTCCTCCAGCGCGACCGTCAGCCCGATGATCCCCTCCTTGCCGATCTTCATCCCGCGACCGATGCCCCGGTTCTGGGCAAAGGCCGCCTGGATCAAGTCCAGCCGCCCGGCCATCACGCCCGACGTGGGGCCGCGGAAGTGCTTGTGGCCGGACGTGATCACCAAGTCGGCCCCGGTCGCGACCACCTCCGGCAGCATCATCTCCTCTGCTGCCATGTCCACCACCACAGGCACACCGCGTTCATGGCACGTCTCCACAAAGGGTTGCAGCGGCACATAGCCGTATTGCGTCGTGTGGTGCGAAATCACAAAGACCGCGGCCGCGGTCTGCTCGGTGATGCTCGCCGCCAGCAGCGTGCGCGACGTGCCGTTGATCGTCCCGACCAGCTTGACGCGCGCCCCGGCCAGCCGGATCCCTTGCTCAACCGGCGCGCCGTAGTCCACCGCATGGCCCATCTGCAGAATCACTTCATGCTTCATCCCGGTCGTGTCCGGCAGACGCGCGATGCGTCCCACATCGGTCCCGGTCATGCACGCGGCCACGCCCAGCGTAATGCCCGCGGCCGCGCACGACGTGACAAAGCCTGCCTCGGCCCCCGTCACGCGGGCGATGACCGCGCCGGCGCGGGCATGGAGCACGTTCATCTCAAAGAACGCCCCTGCGGCCTCGCTCATGGCGGCCACCGCCGCCGGCAAGATCGCCGATTGTCCATACGCGGTCAACGTCCCGCTGGCGTTGATCACGCGACGCAGGTGATATTCCTCATACAGGTCTCGACTCACGCGTGGATTCCTCCATGAATAGACGGGCATGAATGAACGGGCAACCATCGCGGCTGGGGTTGCGCCAAAGTGGATGGGCCGGATGCCGTGTCGCCGGGTGGCAAACGGGCGGACGTATGTGGCGGAACTAGATGCGCGGTCCGTGTGGCAGACCATAGCATAGCGCAGCCCACAGCCCGCGCACAAGCCGACGCCCCTCTGGCTGATCAGATGGTATGACCAGGCATATTCGCAGTTTGACACCATTGCATGAGCGTGCTACATTCTGGCGCAGCCTACGTTTGGACGTGCGAGCGGCAACTCCCTAATTTGCCCCTCGGCGTCGGTTCTCGGTCGTCAGCCTACCGTAAGTTCCATCCACACTGGTTCAACGGACCAGGCGCGCTGTACTATTGTTTTCACTCACAAGGAGATCGTACATGTTGCGGAAGAACATCACGCGCAGGAATTTCCTGCGAGGCGTGGCGGTGACCGGCTTGGGTGCGGTCGGCGCACAGATCATGGCGGCTTGCGCGGCTCCCGCGCCGGCGGCATCGGACGCCGCGCCGGCCCAGGAATCGTCGGCGGCCCCGGCCGCGACGGACGTCGTGTTGCGCGTCCAAGCGGCCCCCGAAGGCGGGCAGGCTGTCATGCCCGCGGTCTTGGGCGAACGCTTCCAGGCTGACACCGGCGTTCAGGTCGTCATCGAGGAGACCATCTACGGCGAGATTGAAACCAAGACGCAGACTGGCTTCATCTCCAACACCCTGCAGGACCTCCTGTACGGGCATCACCGCTGGCTGTTCATCAACTATCTGAAGGGTATTTACCTGGAGATCGATGACTTGCTGGCCTCCGACGCCCCCGCCGACTATGACGACATCTACCCATCCATCATGGCAGGCAACTCGCTGGACGGCAAGAACTTCAGCTTCCCCGGCGTCGTCCACCCCGGCGGCAATATTGCCGTCAACTTCAACAAGACCATGCTGGAATCGAAGGGGCTGTCGGTCCCTGAGGCCGGCTGGACCATGGCCGACTGGACCGAACTGGGGAAAGCCGCCGCCGATCCCGCGGCCGGTATCTTTGGCCTCAGCTTCGACGACCTGAGGGCGCTCCACTATTACAGCAACGTGGCGCGCAGCTTCGGCAGCCCGGACGCTACCGACGGCTGGGTCATGGACGTGGAAGGCACTAAGCTCACCTATAACACCGAGACCCACGCCGAGATCGCCGCGTGGTACACCGACCTATTGGAGAGCAAGGTCGCCCCGCGCCAGGCCGACTTTATCGAGAATCAAGCATTCCCGCTGTTTGTCTCCGGTTTCGCCGCCACCCACGCCAGCATCGTCGGCAACGTCAACGCGGCCATCAACCAGGTCGACGGCGCCTTCGAGACCGCCGCGCTGCTGCTCCCGGTCGGCCCGGAAGGCCGCCAGGGTTCCTGCTACTCCGGCAACATGCACATGATCAACTCCAACACCGCCCACGTCGAGGAAGCTTGGGACTTGATCAAGCTCTACTCCTCCGCCGAGGCCGGCATTATCATGGTGCTCGAGGGCAAGCTCCAGGCCAACGGTCACGAGTCCGCCTGGACCGACGCCAAGGTCAATGAAGTCAGCCCCATGTTCGGCATCACCGACACGCTGCTAACCGCGGGCATCGAGCCGTTCCCCATGCCCAAGAACACGCGCTTTACCGAGGCCAACACCGCCTTCCAGAACGAGATCGGCCTCATCTGGGAAGGCGAAACGACCTTCGCCGAGCACGCGCCCATCATCGAGGAGAAGGTCCAGGCCATCTTGGACCTGCCGCGCCCCGAATAAGACGTAACGCACCGGCCATGTTCACAGCGCCGCCCAGAACGGGCGGCGCTGTGTCTGTCCGGCGCGTCCGGCCTCTCCGCGGATGCCGGCGTCGCGGGCGATCTGTGGCATACTAAGTGGCATCCTGGTGAGCGCACAATGGCGCTTGCCTTGCTCTCCGATGGGAGCTACCCAGAAAGGAATGCCCGCATGTCTTTCACCCTCGCCCTTGGTCAACACGCACCGGATTTCGAGCTGCCGGCCACCGACGGCAAGACCTATTCGCTGGCGGATTTCGCCGACGCCAAAGTCCTGGTCGTCTTCTTCACCTGCAACCACTGCCCCTATGTGCTCGGCTCGGATGAAGTCACGCGCAAGACCGTCGAGAAGTTCATGCCCCAGGGTGTGCGCTTCATCGGCATCAACGCTAACAGCATCAACACCCGGCCCAAAGACTCGTTCGCGCACATGGTCGAACGCATGGAGACCAATAAGTTCCCGTGGGTCTACGCCCGCGACGAGTCGCAGCAGGTCGCGCTGGCCTATGGCGCGCTGCGGACGCCGCACTTCTTTGTCTTCGATGCCGAGCGCAAGCTGGTCTACACCGGCCGCGGCGTCGACAACCCCAAAGACACCAGCATGATGACCGTCAACGACTTGGATAATGCCCTTACCGAACACCTGGCGGGCAAGCCGATCAGCGTGCCCCTCACCAATCCCCTCGGCTGCAACGTCAAGTGGGAAGGTCAGGATGAGCACTGGATGCCGGCAGAGGCGTGCGACCTGGTGTTGCCCGGCAGGGTGCACAGCGCGACGCGCTAGCCCACGCCCAGCCATTTCACGTTCCTGCCTAACCGGGACATAATGCTTGGAGACCGCACCGCTGCCCATCGTAGCGGCTCGGTCTCCGTCTTTTTGCCGGGCCATCCCCGACGCAGGTAACCCACGAACTATCCCACACAGTCATTCTGGAGAATTGCACAGACTGCCATGAGCATCTACGACGAACTGGGCATCCGCCCCCTCATCAACGCCAGCGCCACCCTCACCCGTCTCGGCGGCTCGGTGATGCCGCCCGAAGTGGTGCAGGCCATGGTCGAGGCCTCCAAGAATTTCGTCAACTTGGACGAGTTGCAGCGCGCGGTGGGTGAACGGCTGGCGCAGATGACCCACAACGAAGCTGCCTATGTCTCCACGGGCGCGGCCGCGGGCCTGGCCCTCGCCACCGCCGCCTGTGTCGCCGGGACCGATCCCAAGGCCATCGCCCAACTGCCCGACTGCACCGGCCTCAAGAACGAGGTCATCGTCCACAAGTCGCACCGCAACGGCTATGACCACGCCATCCGCCAGATCGGCGTCAAGCTCGTCGAAATCGGCATGGCGATGAACACTTTCCCCTGGGAGTTGGAAGCCGCCATCAACGACAAGACCGCGGCCATCTTCTGGTTCCAGGGCGCCATCAGCGGTCGCGGCGATCTCCCGTTGGAGACCGTCATCGAGATCGCCAACCGCCATAACGTGCCCGTGGTTGTGGACGCCGCCGCCCAGTTGCCCCCGGTGGAGAATCTCTGGCGCTTCACCCAGATGGGCGCGGCGCTTGCCATCTTCTCCGGCGGCAAAGACCTGCACGGGCCGCAGGCGTCCGGCCTGGTCGTCGGGCGCAAGGACCTCATCGCCGCCATGCGCGTCAACGGCAGCCCCAACCACAGCATTGGCCGCCCCATGAAGGTGGGCAAAGAGGAGATGGTCGGGCTGCTCACCGCGGTCAAGCTCTACTTGGAACGCGACCACGAAGCCCGCGCCTCGCAGGACGATGAAGTCGTCGGCGGGTGGTGCGATACGCTCAACAAGGTTCCCGGTATCCACGCCGAGCGCTCCTTCCCCAACGAAGCCGGGCAGCCGTTGCCCCGCGCCAAGGTGACCATCAACGCCGCCAAAGCCGGTCTCAGCCGCGACGCCATCGTGGCCGCGCTGCGCGACGGCTCGCCCAGCATCGAAGTCGCCGCCGCGGGCGATGACACGCTCTACCTCAATCCCATGACCCTGGCCGACGGCGAAGAACAGATCGTCCTCGACCGCCTCATGGCGATCTTGACGCGGTAGTGCGCCGCCGCCGTCATCTAGGCATCTCGCATAACCGGCGACGCGCAACGGATCGTAGCGGCGGTTTTCCAACCGCCGGAGCGGACTGTACGGATCGGCGCTAAGGATATCGCTGCTACACATCGTGTATGTCGCCCTTTCTTGGCCCCCTGGATGATAGGGGTCGCGAATTGTCATTCCGAGACGCGCAGCGACGAGGAATCCCTCCGGCATGGATACCGCGCCGGCGGGATTCCTCGCCCACGCCTCGGCATGACAGGGGTTACGAAGCCGGCGTCTTCTTACCTGCACGGCGGCTTCGGGCCGCCCCGCACGCCAGCAATAGCTTGCACGTCTCAGTTCCCCGTGTTTCCCCGTTACATTTCTCACACTTCTACGTCAACATCTGTAGCGAACGCGCCACGGACAACGGCAAACTATTGCTTACGTTGCCGGGCGAGGAGGACGAACGATGAAAATCACCGATATTCAGACCTTCCTCATGCACGCCAACGTGCCCAATTCAGCCGGGTGGCGCGCGCGCAACTGGCTCTTTATCAAAGTCCATACCGATGAGGGCATTTACGGCGTGGGCGAAGGCAGCGGCTGGCCGCGCGTGGTGGAAACCGCCGTGCGTGACCTGACTCCCATCTTGATCGGCGAGAACCCGCTGGAGATCGAGAAGATCTGGCAGAAGATGTTTCTCGCCATGATGGGGCACGGCATGACCGGCGTGGTCGGCGGCGGCGCCATGACCGCCATCGAAATGGCGCTCTGGGACATCCAGGGCAAGGCGCTCAACCTGCCGGTCGCCGTGCTGCTGGGCGGCAAACTGCGTGACCGGATCCGCCTCTACACCCATGCCCACTCGGCCGCCAAGGCCCGTGAGTATGTGGACCGTGGCTTTGGCGCGATCAAGACCGGCGGCGTCACCGACCCGCTGCGCAAGGTTGCCGAGATACGCCGCGAGGTGGGCGATAACGTGGACCTGATGGTAGACATCCACGGCCCGCCCTGGCTCACGACCAAAGACGCCATTCGCATGGGGCAGGCGCTGGAGGAATTCGATCTGCTGTTTTACGAGGACCCCACCGCGCCGGAGAACATAGAATCCATCGCCCGCGTCGCCGCCCATGTCAACCTGCCCATCGCGGCGGGCGAACGGCATGCTTCCATCTGGAGCGTGCGCGAACTCATCGAGCGCGAGATCATCGACGTCGTGCAGCCCGATACCGGCCGCGCCGGTGGGCTGCTCCAGATGAAGAAGATGGCCGCGCTGGCCGAGGCGCACTACTGCACCTTTGCCCCGCATGATGGCTCACTGGGGCCGGTGGCGGAGATCGCGGCCGTGCATCTGTGCGCCACGCTGCCCAACTTCCTGATCCTGGAGCACTTGGAAGCCGACGTGCCCCAGCGTTATGAAGTCATGCAGCCCCAGCCCACCATCGTGGACGGCTATATGCTTGTCCCGGAGGGGCCGGGCCTGGGCATTGACATCGTGGAAGAGGCGATCGCCCATTATCCGTCGGACGGCAACATCACGCCGCCGCAACTGGACGAATACACCTATTTCCGTGCTCGCGAACAGCGGGCCGCCTGGCTTCGCCCCGACAGGCCAAGCCGTACAGGCGATTTTGTATAACTGTCGTTAGCATCCAGCGTAACGTCCGGCCCACAAAGCCGGAAGAAGGAGAAACTTTGCACCCAGAAGACAAAATCAGTCCTGCCTTTGAACCTTACCTAGCCGACAGCAGGCGCCGCGACAAACATGAAGCGGTCGTCATCTATCGTTCTCCCGCCGTCCGGCCCAGCCGTGACGGCCACGGGCTGCGCATCGCCGAGGAGCGCCAGCAGCTCTATGCGGCCCAGGCCGCCATCCACAAGGAAGTGGAAGGCCGCATCCTGGATCGTCACCTGGCCGCCCGCAATGAGCCGTTGATGCTTTCGCCCATCGGCGGCAGCGCGCTGCCCGTCGTCACCCTCAAGTTGACGCAGCGCTCGCTGCTGGCGCTTGCCAAGCAGCCCGACGTCATCGCCATCATGCCCAACCAGCGCATCCACTTGATCAAGCCCACGGCGGTTTCCTATGCCGAGTTGGCGCGCAACGAGCAGCGTCAGGGCATGACCTGGGGTCTGGAGCACTTGAACGTGCCCAAAGTGTGGGAAACCACGCGGGGCAAGGGCGTCAACGTCGCCGTGCTGGACACGGGCGTCTATGGCGAGCACCCCGCCCTCGCCGGGCGGGTCGCCGACTTCGTGATCATGGACCCCCTGGGCCGCCGCATCACCGCGACGCCCACCTTTGACGCGGGCGCGCATGGCACCCACGTGTGTGGTACAATTGCCGGGGGACAGACACCCGAAGGCGTCAACATTGGCGTCGCGCCGGAAGCCAAGCTCCTGGTCGCAGGTGTGCTCGTCGGCGACGCGACCCTCCGCACCTTGCTGGAAGGTCTCGACTACGCCATCGAGAAGGGGGCCGACATCATCAACATGTCGCTCGGCTTCTCCTACTACGAGCCGCTCTTCACCGAGGTCTTCGACGTGATCTTGGGCCAATATGGCGTACTGCCGGTCATCGCTGTGGGCAACGAAGCCCAGGGCAACAGCAGCTCGCCGGGCAATGCCTACAACGCGCTGGGCGTCGGCGCAGCGGAGAAAGTGGGGCGCAACCGCGCCGAAGTCGCTTTCTTCAGCAGCGGCGCCAGCTTGGTCTTCCCCGGCGAAGAGCCGAACGCGCTGGTGACGAAACCCGACGTGGTGGCCCCCGGCGTCCAGATCCTGTCGACCATCCCGCCTGTGCTGCGGCCCGGCGGCGCGTACTTCTATTCGTACATGGACGGCACTTCCATGGCCTCGCCCCACGTGGCGGGCGTGGCGGCGCTGCTCATGTCCGCTCACCCCAAGACGCCGGTGACCGACATCATGCGGGTGATCAAGGAGACCGCGGCCCATCCGGGCGGCGCGGAGAAACGGCCCGACAATCGGTGGGGCTGTGGCATGGTTCAGCCGGTCGAGGCGCTCGCTGCGCTCTCGTCCTAACCGGCAGGAGACACCAAAGGACAACCATGAGCCGGTCCGCCGACCTGCACGACAACCCGAAGATCAGCAGCACCTTTGCCAACCGCTTGGCGGCGATGGCGTCGGACCAGTGGGTACGGGTGATTGTGATGCCCGCCCCCTATCTGGCCGGGACCAGTGGCGCGCGGCTCTCCGGCGAGGAACGCCAGACGATCCTGCGCGAGACGCGGGACCGCACCGAGACGAGCTTTTCGGAGGTGGACGCCGTACTGGGGGAAACCGGGGGCTACCGCCTCACGGCCGCGGGCAATTCGCTGGGCTTCATTGTGGTGGAAACCACCGTGGACGGCGTCGCTGCCCTTAGCCGCCTAACGTGGGTGGGGTCGTTGCTGGAAGACCAATCGGTCGGTCCCGTCGAACACACCGGCGCGCCCGGTACTGAGGACGACGACTGCTCCGGTGCAGTCGGCTAGCTGAATCAGCAGTAGGGGGGGGGGGGGGGCCGGGGGGGGCGCCCCCCCCCCGGGGGCCCCCGGGGGGGGCCCCCCCGGGGCGCCCC
>CAYJQA010000047.1:10492-16333 GCA_964372065.1 uncultured Litorilinea sp. | reverse complement strand
ACGAATACATGTCCACCTTCCCCGTCATCCCCGGCCACGAGTTCGGCGGCACGGTGGTGGAAGTGGGGCGCGACGTCACCGACGTGCAGGTGGGCGCGCGCGTCGCGGTGGACCCCAATCTCTACTGCGGACACTGTGACTATTGCCGCAACGAACAGGCCAACCACTGCCGCAACTGGCAGGGGGTGGGTATCACCCGGCCCGGCGCGTTTGCCGAGTATGTGGCCGTCCCTGCCCGCGCCTGTTACCGCCTGCCCGACACCATGACCGACCTCCAGGCCGCCTTCATCGAGCCGTTAGCGTGCGTGGTCCATGCCTGCAAACGGCTGCGGATTATGCCGGGCGAGCAGGCGCTGATCTTCGGCGCGGGGCCGATGGGGCTGCTGCTGCTCCAGGCGCTGCGCCACAGCAGCACATCGGCGGTGGTCATGGTGGATAAGCAGCCCGACCGGCTGGCGCTGGCGAACCGGTTGGGCGCGGCCGCGACCGTGGCCGCGGGGCCGGACCAGGACGCGGCGCTGGCCGAACTGGCGCCCGGTGGCTTTGGCGTGGTCGTAGACGCCACCGGCATCCCCGCGGTGATCGAGCGGGCCTTCGGCTATCTGCGCCCGCGCGGCCAGTATCTCCAGTTCGGCGTGACCCCCATGCAGGCCACGGTGACGCTGCGCCCCTACGACATCTTCCGCAACGACTGGCACATCATCGGCAGCTTCGCCCTCTGCTATACGTTCCTGCCGGCCATTGCCTGGCTGGCGGGCGGCGTCGTGGACGTGAGCGAGTTGGTGAGCCACGAGGTCGGGCCGCAGGGCTTCACCGAGGCGTTCCACGCCTTTATCGGGGGCCAAACGCTCAAGGTCCACGTCCGGTTCAACCAGTGAGCTTGCGCCGCGCCAATGTGGCGCAACTCGCCGCGGTGTGGGAGCGTCGGTAGGCGACGTTTCCTTGTACGCCTGGGACGGGTAACTGCTTTGCCGATATGAGCAACGCGCGCCGGACCCTCTTCGATGTAGCTGCGCTGGCGGGAGCGACGCTGCTGTTGGAAGGGACGTTGCTGCGTTTGCTCGCCATCGCCCAGTTCTACCACTTTGCGTTCCTGGTGGTAAGCTTGGCGCTGCTCGGCTTTGGGGCCAGCGGCGCGCTACTGAGTCTAGCGCCCCGTCTGCGTAACATGCCGCTCGACCGGCTGCTGCCGCGGACCGGCGCAGTCTTCACGCTGGCGGTCGCGGCCAGCTACGGCCTGGTGAATTGGCTCCCCTTCGACAGCTACAGCATCGCCTGGGAGCGTCGCCAGATCGCTTACTTCGTCCTCTATTATCTGGCGCTGACGCTGCCCTTCATGGCGGGCGGGCTGGGCATCGGCGCGGCATTGGCCGCGGGTGGTGCGCAGAGCCATCACATCTACGCCGCCAACCTGCTCGGCTCGGCGGTGGGCGCGCTCCTCGCGCCGGCGGCCCTGGCTTGGGCCGGTGTACCAGGCGCGCTGTTGGCGGCGGGGGCGCTCAGCCTCCTGCCTGCCTGGCGCGGGAGCCCTTGGGGCGCGCTGCGGTGGCCGGTCGGGTTGCTGCTGGCGGGCGGCGTCGGCGGCCTCCTCCTGCTCGGCCTGCTCAATCGCGCGGGCCGCGCCCCGCTCAGCCTGACCATCTCCCCCTATAAAGGACTCGCCTATGCCCAGCGCTACCCCGGCGCAATGCGCGTGTTTGGCGCATGGAACGCCATTTCCCGCATCGACGTGATGCGGGACGCGGGTACGCGCCTGCTGCCCGGTCTGAGCTACGCCTATCCCGGCGACCCGCCGCCACAGCTCGGGCTGGCGCTGGATGGCGGGGCGCTGCAGCCGGTGACCCTGACCGCGCCGGACGCTTTCCCAGCGGCGGCATACCTGCCCGAAGCGTTGGCCTATGAGCTTCGCCCCCAGGCCACGGCGCTGGTCTTGGAACCAGGCGCGGGCCTCGGCGTCCTCCAGGCGCTGGCGGGCGGCGCGGCCCACGTGACCGCCGTCGTCGACAATCCCCTGGTGCGGCAAGCCGTCCGCCAAACGGCTGCCACCGACCCCTTTGCCGACGCCAGGGTACGCACCGTCTTTGCGACCGGTCGCGTCTTTACCCAGCGCGACCGCAGTCTCTACGCCCTGGTCGTGCTGCCCCTGACCGACTCCTACCAACCCGTCACCAGCGGCGCGTATAGCCTGGCCGAAACCTATCAGTTGACCACGGAAGCCATGCACGCCGCGCTCGCGCGCCTTTCGCCGCACGGCATCCTCGTCGTGACCCGCTGGCTGCAGATGCCGCCTAGCGAAAGCGTGCGGCTGATCGGCTCACTGGCCGCGGCGCTGGAGCAGACCGACGCTATGCCGCCCGCCCAGGCGCTGGTCGCCTATCGCGGCATCCAGACCGTGACGGTTTTGGCGCAGCCCGACGGCTGGAGCGCAGAGGAGTTGGCCACGGTGCGCCGCTGGACCGCTAGCCGCCGCTATGATCTAGTGTGGGCGCCGGACCTACGGCCCGACGAAGTCAACCGCTTCAACCGGCTGGCCGAGCCGGTCTACTCGGATGCGGCGGAGGAATTGCTCACCGGGGATCGCGCCGCTTTCTACCGCGCCTATCCTTATGCGGTAGCGCCCGCCACGGACGATCACCCCTTCTTTCACCACTACTTTCGCTGGGGCCAGACGCCCGCGATCCTGGCGACCCTCGGCCACACCTGGCAGCCCTTTGGCGGCAGCGGCTATTACCTGCTCCTAGCCATGCTGGCCCTGGTACTGGTCTTGAGCGCGGCCCTGATCCTGGTCCCGCTGGCCGCGCTGGGGCGCATCGCCGGGAGCCCCGCGGGCGCGGCCACCACGTCGCCCGCGACCATCCTGATCTACTTCGCGTGCCTGGGACTGGCCTTTCTCTTTGTGGAGATCCCGCTGATCCAGCGCTGGATCCTGCTCGTGGGCCACGCCAGCTATGCCTTCACCGCGGTCGTGCTGATCTTGCTGGTCTTTTCCAGCCTGGGCAGCCTGCTGGCGCGGCGCGCTTGGCTGCGTCCGGCGTGGGCGCTGGCCGCGGTGACGGTGTTGGCGGCGGTCACGCCCTTCGCCCAGGCCGGGCTGATTGGAACCACGCTGGGCTGGCCCTTTCCCCTGCGCGCGGGCGCGGCCGCGTTGGCGCTGGCCCCGCTGGCCGTGTGTATGGGGATGCCTTTTCCACTAGGGTTAGCCTGGTTGGAGAAAAGCGCGCCCGCCTGGATCCCCTGGGCCTGGGCCGTCAACGGCTGCGCTTCGGTGGTCGCCGGGGTGCTGGCCGCCATCCTCTCCCTGAGCTACGGTTTCAGCGTCGTGTTGATTTTTGGGGCAGCCTGCTATGCGGGCGCATGGTGGGTGCTGCGCCGCGGCCCGCCCTAGCAGCGACGCTCACTCGGCGGTGCGCGTGAAGGGCACGAAGCTGACCGCGCCCAGGTTGGTCGCCTGCAACTCGCCCCCCACCTTCTCGAACTGCCACAACGTCTGGTAGCTGCCCTGCGGCCCAATGGGGATGATCAACCGGCCCCCCTCGGCCAGTTGGTTAGCCAGCGGTTGCGGCAGATGGTCCGGGGCTGCGGTCACGATCACGGCGTCAAATGGCGCGTCTTCCGCCCAGCCAAAGTAGCCGTCGGCTTGGCGAACCGCTACGCCCGTGTACCCCAGGTCCTGTAACCGCTGCCCCGCCTCCGCCGCCAGTTCGGGGATAATCTCGATAGTGTAGGTCTCCGCGCCCAGCGCGGCCAGGACGGCAGCCTGATAGCCGCTGCCGGTGCCGATCTCCAGCACACGGTCGCCCGGCTGGACCTGGAGCGCCTCGCTCATCAGCGCCACGATGTAGGGCTGGGAGATGGTCTGCCCATAGCCGATGGGCAGCGGGTGGTCGGCATAGGCCTGGGTGATCAGGTCCGCCGGAACGAAGCGGTGGCGCGGCACGGCGCGCATGGCCGCCAACACGCGCGGGTCGGCCACGCCGCGCGCCGCGATCTGGGTTTCGACCATGCGCTCGCGCGCTTGTGTGAACTCGTCCACCAGCGGCGAGACCGGCGTGGGGGGGACCGGCTGGACACAGGCCGCGCAAAAGACGGCCAGCAGCCACCAGCACGCCAGCCGGACAATCACGCTCAACCGAGCAAGCATCGTGCCCTCCTCCTCCTGGCCCGATCCTGCGCATCGGCTGCCCGCCCGGTCCCCCCTCCGGGCCACCAGGTGGGACCCGCCTAGACAGCCGGATACCCGATGGGGAGCAGCGCCAACGGTTCCTCCTCATCGGGCAGTTGCACAAGCTCCCGCACCGCATCATCGCTGTACGCGCCGACAACCACCATCCCCAGACCGAGCGCGACGGCCTGGAGATGGACGCTTTGCGCGACGCAGCCCGCCTCGATGTGCGCGTAGCGCGGGGCGCGATCGTGATACTTCGCAGCCGTGCGCTCCATCACCGCGGCCACCAGGAGCGAGATGGCGGTGTCCTTCACCAAGGCCTGACTGTTGGCGGCAAGACTCAGTTCGGCCCGCAGGTCGCCGGACGTGACCAGGCTCAGGTCGTGCTGCGCCGGCCGATAGTAGTAGATACCGGCCGCGAGACCCTCTACATTCCCCGCGATTAGATAGACTTCCAGAGGGTAGGTCGCGCCGGCGGAAGGCGCGGTACGGTGGCCCGCCGCATCCGTAATACCCTGGGCGGCCCAGAGCAATTGGGACACTTGGGCCAGGGTCAACGGCGCGTCCCGATAGGCGCGGATGGAGCGCCGCTTGGCAAGGGTCTGTTCGATCGAGGTCTCACTCACGTAGACGGGTGAGGGCAGCATGACAAATCCTCCGGCTAGTTCTGATGTTCCGGTCCCTTGAGGGGTGACCGGAGAAAACGAGTACGCGCACGACAAAAGGCCGCGCACGCCGATCAACGGCAAGCAAATTCCCAGCAGCGCAACCTGCCTTCTCCGCATCGCCTGCCCCCTCCCCACGGTCGCCGGTCAGCCCGTGCGCGTCCCGGCGTCGCCGTGACCATCTGCGGCCTCGGTCGTGTGGCCGATGAAGGGACGCAGGAGATTGGTGAACTCCATCGGCAGGACGAACTTGGTGGACGGCCCGGCCCCCAACACCTTCAGCATGTCCAGGTATTGCAGGCTCATGGTCTTGTTATCGACGGTCTGCGCCACGCGATAGATCGTGTCCAGCGCCAGCGAGAAGCCCTCGGCGCGCAGGATGGACGACTGCCGGTCGCCCTCGGCGCGCAGGATGGCGGCCTGCTTATCGCCCTCGGCGATCTTGATGGTGGCTTCGCGCTTGCCCTCGGACTGGGTGACCATCGCGCGGCGTTCGCGCTCGGCGGCCAGTTGCAGGTTCATCGCGGTCTGCACCTCACGCGGCGGCAGAATCTCGCGAATCTCCACACTGGTGACTTTGACGCCCCAGCGTTCGGTGACTTCGTCCATCTTCACCCGCAGCACTTGGTTGATCTGTTCCCGCTTCGCCAGCACCTCGTCCAGCGCGATGTCGCCGATGATGGCGCGCAGGGTCGTCGTGGCGATGCCCTGCGACGCGCCGGCGAAGTTCGCCACCTGGATCACGCTCATGACCGGGTCCACGACTTTCCAATAGATGAGAAAGTCGATGTCGATGGGCGCGTTATCCTTGGTGATACAGGTCTGCTTGGGAATTTCCAGGAACAACTCGCGCAGGTCCACCCACACGGGTTGATCGACAAGGGGGATGAGGAACACCAGCCCAGGGCCACGGTTGCCGACGCAGCGCCCCAGCCGAAAGACAACCAGACGTTGATACTCGCGCACGACCTTGATCGCCAAGTAGAGCAAGGGGATCAGGAGGGCAAGCAG
>CAYJQA010000047.1:10090-10482 GCA_964372065.1 uncultured Litorilinea sp. | reverse complement strand
TTATTGTATGGAGCTGGCATGCAAGGTTCTCCTTTGTCAATCCGGGCAACGCACGCGCAGCCGCAGCCCGTCCGTGCCCACGACCTCGACCGTTTCGCCCGCGGCGACGGCCCCTTGGACGGCCACCGCGGTCCATGTCTCACTCTGAAGCTGCACCGTCCCCTGCGGGTTGAGGTCGGTCAGGACGGTCCCACGCTTGCCCGTCAGCAAATGCGGGCCCATCAGCGGCATCCTCCGCTGGGCCCGCACCGCGGCCGTCACCACGACGCCGAAGAAGCCGGCAATCAGCGCCGTCATCGTCACGAGCAGCCAGGGGCTGACCGCCAGCCGCGGCACGGTCGGGGCGACCGGCGAAAACGGGCTAAAGAGCAGCAGCGACCCCAGCACAAAGC
>CAYJQA010000047.1:3408-10080 GCA_964372065.1 uncultured Litorilinea sp. | reverse complement strand
GCACAAAGCTGATCGCACCGGCAATGCTGAGCGCGACGCCTTGCACCTTGATGTCGGCGATGAAGAAGATGAAAGCCACCACGATCAGCATGATCCCGCCCCAGTTCACGGGCAGGCTGCCCAGGGCGACGAAGGCCAGCACCAGCGCGATGACGCCCGTCACGCCGGGCAAGATGGCCCCCGGATGGTAGATCTCGACCAGGAGCGCCAGCGTGCCCAGCGAGAGCAGCAGGTACGCGATGTTTGGCTCCACCAGCGCGTGGGCGATCACCTCCAGCCAGGTCAAGGGGTAGTGCTCCGGCGTCGCTCCGGCCACGGCCAGGGTGACTTCCTCCCCGCCGACCAGCGTCACGCGGCGGCCGTCCAGCTTGTCGAGCAACTCCGGCACGTCCGCGGCCAGGAGGTCCACCACCCCCAATTCCAGCGCCCCTTGCGCCGTGAGCGACGCGCTAAAGCGCACCGCCTGGCCGGCCCATTCGGCATTACGCCCGCGCTGTTGGGCGATGGCCTGGATGTAGGCCACGGCGTCGTTGGTGATTTTGTCTTCCAGGTTGGCCGGCAGTTCCCCTTGACCCAGGTCCACCGGATGAGCCGCGCCGATGTTGGTGCCGGGCGACATGGCCGCCACATGCGCCGCCATCGTGATGAAGACGCCCGCCGAGGCAGCCCGCGCCCCGGATGGCCCGACCAAGACGGCCACCGGCACATCGCTGTTCAGGATCGCCTGCACAATCTGGCGCGTGGCGCTGTCCAGCCCGCCGGGCGTATCGAGTTGGATGACGACCAGCGCCGCTTCCTCACTCTGGGCGACTTGCATAGCCCGTTCCACATAGCGGGCGACGATGGGGTCGATGACGCCGTCAATCTCCAACACCAGCACGGTCGCGACCGGATCGGCGGGCCGCCGCGCCGCGGTAGCCGGCTGGGCCGGCCCAAAGGCCATAACCAGCCCGACGACCGCCAGCATGACCGCACACACCCAGGGTTTCATCCGTGCGGGACGCTGGGACGTCGGGGGTACGCGCGCCTTGTTGAGATTCATCGCTGCGTCCTTGGGGTAGCTGGCGCTCACACCCCACCCAGGCCGAACCCGCTGGGGATGCCTTCCTCATGAGCCACTTTGTACACGCTATCGCCCACCCGCACGCGTTCGTCCACCGCGAGCGCAACGTCAGCGCCCGGCCCGACCTCATGCAGCTTGCGGTGCTGCACTTCCAGCGAGCCGACGATCTGGGTAAAGTCGGTGGTGTGCCCGACGATGTGGACGGTGTCGCCCACCGTCAACCCGTCGTCGAGCGCCAGCACGGCCACCCGCAAATGGCCGAAATAGTGCGTAATGCGACCGATTCGCTTCTCCATAGCAACCTCCCTATCTGACACGAGCAGCCACAGCCACCAACCGCACGCCGTCTAGCCGGGCGGCGCGTCATCGGAATAGGCCAGCGCGCCGTAACCGATCACTTTCGATTGGGGGCCGCAGGTGTCGCCGGAATTGCGATAGTCCAGCAGGTGCGGCGTCCAGCCGAAATGGCGCGCCAGGTGCATCAGACACAGGATCGGCAGCAGCCCGCACGCCTGGCCGCGGCTGACCGCCGCCACGTCGCCCGCCACGACCGCGGCCAGCAGCGCCCGGTCCAGGCGCACCGCCTCGTCGAAGGCATAACCATGACTCAAGTCCGAGCTGACGACAATCAGGTTTGTCGCGTCGCCCACCATCAGGCTGAGGTCACGGGCGACCTGCTCCGGGTCGGCCTCCGCGTCCAGCAGCATAGGCACCACCCGAAAACGCGCCAGCGCCACCTGGAGAAAGGGCAGTTCGACGGCCAAGGCGTGTTCCACCTCGTGCGACGCGTCGGCGATGCGATACCGCCCGCCTAGTTGGAGCAGTTGGCGCACCTGCGCCGCGGCGATCGGCGCCAGCCCCAGCGGCGTCAGGAAACTATCCGCGCCGGAAAGACCGACGCCATGCACGGACAGCCAGTGGGCCGGTCCCAGGAGGTAAACCGTGCGGACGGTCCCGGCCACATCCAGCAGCGTCTTGAAGCTGTGCGCCGCCACGCTGCCGCTGCACACATACCCGGCATGGGGCGCGATCAACGCCCGCACGCGCAGCCGCGGCGGCACGCTCGCCTGCTCCAGATAGGCGCGCACCGTGCGCTCTAGTTCAGGCGCGTCGGCGGGATAGAAGTGACCCGCCGCCACCCGCGGGCTGATCCACTGAGCGGCCTCTCGCCTTGCCATCCTCCCCCCGTCTGCTCCAGTCGGCTACCGTCCGTCTACTGCCAGACACCGGCCAGGCGCGCGCCGCACCCCTGGCAGACGCCCGCCATACGCCAGCGCGTCCGCACCGTGTAGCCCATGCGCTGGATCACGGTCGCGCCGCACACAGGACAGTGGGTGTCGCTGCAACCGGCCAGTTCCGGCGCGGCCCAAATGTTGCCGGTGTACACATAGCGCAGCCCGGCCTCTTTGCCGATCTCCCAGGCGCGGCGCAGCGTGGCAGTCGGTGTGGGCGGGCGGTCCCGCATCCGGTAGTGCGGCACAAAGGCCGAAACGTGCCAGGGAATATCCGGGCTGATGTCCGCCAGGAACACGGCCAGCGCGGCCAACTCGTCGTCGCCGTCGTTGACCTGCGGGATCACCAGCGTGGTCACTTCGGTCCAGACTGCGGTCGCCTGCACCAGATGCCGGATGTTGCGCAATACGGGGGCCAACCGCGCGCCGCAGTCGCGGCGATAGGTCACGTCGCGATACGCCTTCAGGTCCACGTTGATCGCATCCAAATAGGGCGCGATGGCGTCCAGCGCGGGCAGCGTCTCGAAGCCGCTGGAGACGAAGACGGTGCGCAGCCCCGCGGCCCGCGCCGCCTGGGCCGTGTCGTAGGCATACTCCCAGAAGACTGCTGGCTCGTTATAGGTGAACGCAACCGCGGGAATGGCATGGGCCACACACTGTTCGACAATCTCGCGCGGCGCAAGGTCGCCGCCGATTGGGTCGGTCGCCGGGTCGAACTGCTTGTACTGGGAAATGTCCGCGTTCTGACACCAGGCGCAGGTCAGATTGCAGCCCACCGTGCCGAGCGAAAAGATGAGGCTGCGCGGCAGGAAGTGATAGAGCGGCTTCTTCTCCATCGGGTCGACATGGACAGCCGCCGCCTTGCCGTAGACGACCAGCCGCAGCGCGCCGTCAAGATTGCGGCGCACACCGCACTTGCCGCTGCCGCCCGGCGCGATCGCGCACCAGTGTTCGCACGCGGTACACTGGACATAGCCATGCTGCAGAGACCGCGCCAGCCGTGCGGGATAGAAGCCCATGATGCTCGTGTGCTCAGAATCGTCCGCGCCGTGAGCCGTGGGGGCTAACTACAGCCTAGCATATTCACCGCAGCGCGACACCGGGTAGACAGAGGAATTGGACACTAGCGCGTAGGCCAGTCTTGGTACTGGCCGAAAGAGGAGTCTTTTATCTAGCCACCTGACCAGTCTTTGCGCCGGTGGGCGGCAGGCGGGCCGTCCATGCCGGGAACAGCAGCATCCGGGGAATGATCCCCGGATGCTGTCGGCGTCCTATGGCGTTCTACCGGCGCGGTGCGCGCAGCTTTACGACATGCGGCTGATCAGTTTGGACCCTTGCGCCTCGCTCAGACCCAACTCGCGGAAAGCCAACGGCTCGCCTTCCAACACCGGCTCTTTATCGTCCAGCGACCGCTTTTCGTCGGTCTTGTAGAACAGGCCGGTGTAGATGGTGTCGCCCCACGCCATCGCCTTCTCGCAGGCCGCCTTCCAGTCGCTGGGGTCGTGACCCTCGTCTTCCAGCTTCTTGATACGCGGGCGGAAGAAGGCGAAGGTGTTGTCGTGGTTAAAGGTGACACACGGGCTGAAGATGTCGATGTGGGAGAAGCCCTTGTGCTGGATGGCCTGTTTGATCAGCTCCACTAGACCCTTGCCGTCGGCGCTGAAGCCGCGCGCGACAAAGGTCGCCCCGGCCATGATGGAGGTGAGGATGGGGTTGGCGGGCGATTCGATGCTGCCGAAAGGCGAGCTTTTGGTCTTCATGCCCTCGCTGCTGGTGGGCGAAAGCTGCCCTGTGGTCAACCCGTAAATCTGGTTGTTCATCACCAGATAGGTCAGGTCGATGTTGCGCCGCGCCGTGTGCGTGAAGTGATTGCCGCCGATGCCGTAGCCGTCGCCGTCGCCGCCCGTAACCACCACGGTGAGGTCTTGGTTCGCCATCTTGACACCCGTCGCCACGGCCAGCGCGCGGCCGTGCAGGGTGTGCATGCCGTTGGCGTTGAAGAAACCGGGGAAGTTGGACGAACAGCCAATCCCGCTGACGGTCATGATCTCATGCGGTCGCAAGCCCAACTCGGCGGCGGCCCGCTGCACACTGTTCAACACGCCAAAATCCCCACACCCCGGACACCAGTCGGGATTCACGCGGCCCTTGAAATCCTTGGCGTCTAGGGTAAACGTGGGCTGGTCGGCGCGGCCCACCTTCGGTTTCGCTGCTGTAGTCATGGGTTCGACTCTCCTTAGACCTCAAATTCCTGCGTGGGGACAAAGCGCGTGGTCTCACCGGCCAGTTGACGCCGGACGCCCTCGACGATGTGATGCGGCAAGAACGGCTCGCCGTCGTACTTGCGGATATGCCCGTGGGCGGCGAAGCCCGTCTCGCCGCGCAGATAGCGGGCGAACTGGCCGGAGAAGTTGTTCTCCACCACGATCACGCGCTTAGCGCGATTGAGGATGGCGCTGATTTCGTCGGTGTGGAAGGGCACGATCCACTTGACGCCCAACTGGTTGGCCGTGATGCCTTCCGCGGCCAACTGGGCGATCGCCTCTTTGATCACGCCGTAGGTGGACCCCCAACCGACCAGCGTCACCTCGGCGTCCGCCGGGCCTTCCAACTGTGGGGCCGCAACCTGCGGGGTCACATGGGCGAACTTGCGGGCGCGCTTCTCCACCATCGCGCGGCGCTTGAACGGGTTGGTGTACTCGTCGCTGATGAGCACGCTGTCTTCGTCATGTTCGTCGGAGGCCGCCACATAGGTGTAGCCTTCCAAACCGGGCAGCGCGCGCGGCGAGATGCCCGTCTCCGTGATCTGATAGCGTTGATAGCCCTTGCCGCCCGGCTGGTCGCCGTTGCTGCCGTTACTGCCCGCGGCCTGGGCGATCAGCGCGCCGCGGTCAATCCGCGGGTGCATGTTGATCAGGTCCGGCGCGACGCTAAAGGTCCCCTCGGAGAGCAGTAGGTCCGACAAGACGATGCCGGGACACTGGGCCTGGTCCGTCAGGTTGAATAGCTCGGCCAGCGTGTTGAAGGCGTCCAGCGCGTCACGCGGGGCCACGATAAAACGCTCGAAGTCGCCCTGGCTGGCCCCCAATGCCTGCCACAAGTCACCCTGCTCGGTCTTGGTCGGCACACCGGTAGACGGCCCGGCGCGCTGCACGTTGATAAAGACCGCGGGCACTTCCATGATCCCCGCCATGCCGATGGCTTCGGTCATCAGCGCAAAACCGCCGCCCGATGTGGCGCACATGGAGCGCGTCCCGGCGTGCGCCGCACCGATGGTCATGTTGGCGACGGCCAACTCATCCTCACCCTGGCGCACCAGGATGCCCAGGTCGCGCGCATTGGCGGCCATCCAGTGCAGGATGCCGGTGGCCGGACTCATGGGATAGGCGCTGTAGAACTTGACGCCCGCCGCGGCCCCGCCCATCGCCAGCGCCTCGTTGCCGCTCCAGATCGCCAGCGGCTTATCGCCGGTGGGGACAGGGGTGGGGTTGGAAGGGAAGTTGGCCTCGGCGTGCTCGAACCCGGCGCGGGCCGCGCCCACGTTCTCGTCGATCACCTCTTGGCCCTTGCGCCCGAACTCGCGCTGGAGCGCGGCTTCCAGGGTCGCAATATCCAGCCCCAAAACCCTCATGATCGCGCCCAGCGCCACCGTGTTTTGGATGACCTTGTTGCGCGACTTGTTGGTGAGATCGCTCACCGGCAGCGGGCAGAGATGGACGCCGGCGGCCGCTTGGCCGGGCACGACATCGTCTTGATTGAACACAACCCAGGTCCCCGCACCCATGTGGCGCAGGTGACGATTCATGGTGTCTTGGTTGAGGCAGAGCAGCAGATCCAGCCCGTCGCCGTGGCTGTAGATGGGATGCTCGGCCGTCCGCAGGGTGAGGAGAATATGCCCCCCGCGGATGATGGACTGATGGGCATTGTAGGCGTAGAGGTGCATCCCGCGCCGCGCCAGGGTACGGGCCAGGATGTTGCCAGGGGTCGCGATCCCCTGGCCGGCCGCACCACCAATGCCGATCACGAAATCAAACACCGTCGACTTCATAGGTTCTCCTTTGGTAGGGGCAGCGAATTTGCCGATCCATGCCACGGTCATGCGGAGGCGCGGCCTTCGCATGATGGCGACACGATAGCAGCAAACAGGTACGACGCGGGTGTGGCGTAGGGGAGCAATGTGAACGCCATCTTATCACCTTCTCGTGGGTCGATCAACCGCAGATCGGGGCGACGTCGGGGTCGCGGAAAAACAAAATACTCTTGACTTTATCAGATGGACGTTGTATTATGACAGTTAGTAATTACTTACTATACAGATCGAGCGAGACGCATAATGCCGATTTCACGCGCAAAATTAACGCCGGTTGACCCAAACAC
>CAYJQA010000047.1:0-3398 GCA_964372065.1 uncultured Litorilinea sp. | reverse complement strand
GCGAGGACACGCGCGAACGCATCCTGGAAGCCGCGGTGCGCGTCTTTGCCGAAAATGGCTATGCCCGATCGACCACCCGCGCCCTAGCCGCCGCGGCGGGCATCACCGAGGTAACGCTGTTCCGCCACTTCGAGAGCAAAGAAAAGCTCTTCGCCGCCGCGGTTGAGCGCTATGGCGGTCCGGCTGTGACCACCGCGCTCGAAACGCAACTCACCGGCGCCGACTATCGCGCCGATCTGCTCCGCATGGGCAAACTCTTTATAGACATCATGCTGGAACGGCGCGACGCCGTGCGGTTGATGCTCTGTGAGGCCGGTCACTTCCCCGAATTAACCCAAACCCTGGCGCAAAATCCACGCCTGATCCGCCAGATGATCGCCCGTTACTTGCAACGTCAGGTCGAACAAGGACGGGTGCGACCGCTCAACGTCGAGGCGGCTGCCCAAGCGTTTATGGGGATGATCTTCGCCTATAGCATGACGCTCAATCTCTTTGACGAACCGGCCCTGCGCGAAATGTCGCCGCACGACATCGTCGCCCACTTTGTCGATCTCTTTGTGGATGGAACCATCGCTCAGGAGTGAATCTTATGGAGGCTGTCTGTCTGCATAACGTCACACGGCGTTTCCAGGAACTATCCGCCGTTGATGGTCTGTCGCTGCAAGTTGATGTCGGCGAGATTTTTTGTTTGCTCGGCCCCAACGGCGCGGGCAAGACGACGACCGTCAACTTGATCACAGGTCTGTTGCGGCGCACCGGCGGCGAAGTCAGCGTGTTGGGGTTCGACCCGCAGACGCAGGCCCCCGAAGTGCGGCGGCGGATCGGCTTGGTGCCACAAGACACCAACGTCTACGGCGACCTCAGCGCGCTGGACAACCTATGGCACCACGCCGCCCTCTACTGCAACGACCTCGATGAAGCCGCCGGGCGAATCGAGTCGTTGCTGCGGTTGATGGAACTGTGGGATCGGCGCAAGGATCCAGTGCGGACCTATTCCGGCGGGATGAAGCGTCGTTTGGCGCTTGCGCGAGCCTTGTTGCATGACCCACAGATCATCCTGTTTGACGAACCCACTCTCGGCGTCGACGTGCAGGGCCGTCACGCGCTTTGGAATCACATAAAAACGCTCAAGGCGCAGGGCAAGACGTTTATCGTCTCTACCAACGACATGAACGAAGCCGATGCGCTGTGCGACCGGCTGGTGATCATCGATCACGGGCAGGCGATTGCATTGGATAGTCCGGAGAACCTCAAAGCCGGTTTGGGACGCGATATTGTCGCCCTACACACCGCACCCGACATTAGCGACCCGGAAAAGCTGTTCGCCGGGTTGGAGATCGAAGCTATCGCGCGCCCTGAGCCTGGCTGGTTGCGGATCGAAGTCCGCAACGCGGAAGCGCATGTAGGCGAATTCGTCCGGCGGGTAAGCGCACACTATCGGCTTGAATCGCTGCGTGTTGCCCGTCCCACCTTGGATGATGTCTTCCTCCACCATACGGGCCGCGCCTTAAGAGAATAAACGCCGACGAGGTCGCCATGAAACGCTTGCTCTTGTTGCTCACCCACGAATTCCGCCTGGCCCGCATGACGGTCGCGATTCACCTAGTCGCGATTCTCGAACCCGCAGTCATGTATGCGCTGTTGACGGTGATTTTGGTTCACCCGACGCTAGACGTGTACGTGACTCGTCCCACGACCGTGGTCGGCCAGGCCCTTGTCGCCGCCATGCAGGATGTCGGCTCGCCCATCGGTCTCCCCTACATTCGCCCGTTCTTGGTGGAGATGGTCGAACCGCATAATGTGCGGCAGGTGATCACCGTCGAAGAGCGCAATGGCGTCGCGACCGCGGTACAGCGCTATAACTTGATTGACGAAAATCTGGTCAAGAACTATCGCAACCGGTTGACGGCGGCCGCCTTACGTCTGTGGAACGGCGCGTTGGAGTCGCGCGCCGTGACGCTCGTCGAATATCCCAGTTTGCCCCGCGACATTCCCTACAACGTCTATTTTGGCATGGCGATGCTGCCGCTGGCGGTTTTTATGGCGGCCTCTATCATCGGCGGGGCGCTGACCACGCAGGAATTTGAGTTCCACACGGTCCAGGAATATCGCCTCTCGCCGGTCTCGCTGTGGTTGACGCTGGCGGCGCGCCTGCTGCGGTTGTTGCTCTCGGGATGGATCGGGGCGGGGGTACTGCTTGTCACGATTGGTCTGATCAACGGCTACTGGCCGGATTCGATCGGGTGGGTGGCGCTGATCCTGCTCCCGGTGGCCGTCATCGGCGGCTGTCTAGGGATGGTCGCCGGTCTGTTGACGCGCGCCACGCTGCCCGCCTTCTTGATCGGCGTGGTCTCGTCGTTTGTCTTCTGGATCGTAGGCAACGCATTTCGACCGGCCGTGGTGACAGGCGGTTGGTTTGAGCGGTTGAGCCGTCTCACCCCCAATGCCTACGCCTTCAACCTCTTGTTCCCGCACTTTTACGGAACCGAGATTGGGTCCACGCCCATCTCTATCTTGATCTTGACGCTGGGGACGGTTCTGATGATAGCTCTGACTGCCTTGATCTATCGCCGGCAAATCTTTGGACAAGAGTGACCTATGCGACGCCTCTGGATCATCCTGCGCACCGAGATTTTGGCCTGGCGCGAAGACCCGATCACCGCGATGGGTGGTTTGATCCCACCGTTTTTTATCCTGACCGCCTTCGGCTTGATGTTTGGTGAGCGCCCGACCTTCAAAATCGTGGTACTCAATCAAGACGCCGGTCTGTACGGCGCGACGCTCCGCCAGACCTTTGACGAGACGCTCTCGCCGTTCGGCGTCCCGTATTACGATGTGTATTCGCTCTCGGAACCGGAAGCCTGGCAAGCTCTCCAGAGCTACCAAATCGACGGGGTCTGGGTGATCCCGCCGGATTTCTCGGCGCGCATCGAGAACGGCGCGGAGCCACAGGTGGAGATGCACTTCAGCAACTACATTGACGATTTCGCCAAGAATCACCGCATCTACCAGGCGGAAGTGCTGTGGGATTTTTACGAGAAGCTTGGCCTGCCCGCCCCACCGTTGGCAAGGGCCGAAGAGTACCCTTTGCCAGTGATGGTCCGGTGGTTCTCCGTCATTGGCGTCGGGGTGGCGCTGATGAGCTTTATCCTCGGCGGCATGATGAACATGATGATCCTGACCCACAAGGAGCAGGTCTCCGGGATCACGCTTGAGTTTGGGCTTGCGCCGCGGCCATTGGGCTGGGTGCTGTTTCCCAAGATTCTGCTGGCGCTGGTGATGAGTCTGCTCACCGGGACGATCTTCCTGGGCATTCTATATCTGTGGACCGGCGCATGGCCGGGAGATTTTTTGTGGGCGGTGTGGCTGCTGGCCGGGTTGACGGCGCTGTTCTGGAT
>CAYJQA010000046.1:15716-16822 GCA_964372065.1 uncultured Litorilinea sp. | reverse complement strand
TTGATTGTAGCCCGACTCTGGAATGTTTTCCAGTTTTGGTATATCTATCAGGCCGAACCGCAGCTAGTCTTCAGTCTGCGCCCCAGTGGTTTTGCCTATTGGCCCGGCGTCGTCGCGGCGTTGATCGGCGGCTATGCCTATCTGCTGCGGATGCGGCTGGACCCGGTCAAAGTGGCCGCCGCGCTCGCCGTGGGCATGGCCGCGGGCGGCGTGGTCCAGGGCATTGGCGGGTACTTGACCGGTGCAATGTTGGGCGCGCTCAGCAACCTCCCCTGGGCGCTCAACTACTTTGGCGAGTTGCGCCACCCCGTGGGGCTGTATCGCAGTCTAGGCTTTGTGCTGCTCAGTGTGCTGTTGTGGCTGACCGGGGACCGCAGCCGTCCCGGCCGCGTCGTGTGGCAGGCCGTGCTAGGCTACGCCCTCCTCCGCCTAGTCGCCGATGCCTTTCTGGATGGCGGCGCGACCATCGGCACAGGTGGGCAGGCGGCCGCGATCGCCGGGGTGCGGGTGAGCCAAGCGATCGCGTTCATCGGGGCGCTCGTCGCCGCGTGGATGCTGGCGCGTCAGCGGGCGCCGCCCGTCCTCGAGCGGGATGCCGGCGCGCCGCAGCCCTAGCTACGCTGGCTCCACACCTGCGACGGTCTGGATCACCAGCGCCAGACCGGACGCAATGCGGACGGTCGCCGGGACGCTGACCACTTCATTGCTCACCCCGCGCGTACTGCCCAGCGTCAGGGTGGCGTTCTCCAACGGATAACGCAGCCCCGTGTAGGTGATGCCCGTCACCTCGGCGCTCAGCGGCAACAGGCTGACCGTCGCGCCCGGCGCGGCGCTCAACACCAGTTCTTCGCCCCCGCGCAGCAGCATCGCCGTCTCGACCGCATCCACCAGGTGGAGCGCGGCGGGCCATTCCCGTTGGGCCAACAGCAGCACATTGGCAAGCGACTGGTCCAGCCGTCCACCCAGCGCGCCCAAAAGCACGACCTCCGTCGCGCCGTCGCGGATCGCCCGCTCGATGGCGAGTTCCAGGTCGGTCTGGTTCTTGTCTGGGCGATGGCGCTCCAGCGTCACACCCTGGGCCGCCAGCCCGACGACCAAGTGCGGCG
>CAYJQA010000046.1:11436-15706 GCA_964372065.1 uncultured Litorilinea sp. | reverse complement strand
TCGCCAAGCAGTGGCGCGCGCCGCCGTCCGCCGCCACCAAATAGTCGCCCTCACGCACCCAATGGCGCAGCCGCGCCGGGTCCGTCAGGTCGCCGTTCACGAAGATCACCGCACGCATGTCGCCTCACAGAAACGCTTGATAGGCGAAGATGGCGACCATCAGGATCGCGATCATCATCTCCAGGATGGTAGCCGCCACCACGCTGCCCAAATACGCCTGCACCGCCGACGTGGCCGCGTGTGTGCTGCCCTTGAGGTAATACTCCACCAGCCACATTCCCCCGATCGCGCCCAGGATCGCGCCGAGCACCGTGCCGAGCAGCGGCACCGCGCTCAGCAGCCCCGCGCCGATCAGCCCGCCGATGACTGCGCCCAGGATCGCCCGCCAACTGGCCCCGGCGCGGCGGCTGATGACCGTGGTCAACACCAGGTCCGACCCCCACGCGACGAGCGCCAGCACGGCCAGGATCGCCAGCACGCCCCAGCCGATATTGACAAAGCCGTCGGCCCAGGCCCACACCAGCACGCCCAGCCAGATCAGCATGGGACCCGGCAAAACGGGCACCACCGCCCCGGCGACGCCTGCCACGATCAGGACATAGGCCAGCACAAACCACACCTGTAGGTCAGGCCCTTCGACCATCGCCATACCTTCCTTACCACGTCTAGGTTCCGGCGACGACGACCGCCGCGCCGTCCACCACCGCCATCGCCAAGATCAGGTCCGCCGCGAAGATCGGCGGCGCGTCCAGCCCTACCTGGGCATAGAGGCCCGGCGGGACGCCGACATCCGCCACGTACAGATCGCCGCACGCGCCCCGCGCCGGCTCGACCAGCAGCCCGGTCTTGGGCAGCCCCAGCAGCAGCGTGGCCGTGGCCCGGATGTGCGGCGTATAGACCCGGCCCGTGTCCGCATCTACGCCGCTGGGCGCGTCCAGGCTGAGAATCGGCGCGCGGTTGCTGTTGGCAAGTTCGATCAGTTCGCTGACCTTCCCACGTGGGGAGCTGCGTCCCTCGCACCCAACAATGGCGTCGATCACCAGATCGCAAGGCGGCAGTTCCCAGCCTTCTTCCGCCCACGCCAACGCCGCGCCCATCGCCTGCAAGGTCCGCAGTTGGGCCGCGGGGACGCCCCGATAGCCTTCCGGCGGGTCGCTGCACACCACCTGCACCCACGCGCCCCAGTTGAGCAGATGGCGCGCCGCGGCCAGCCCCCCGCCGCCGGTGTGACCGCGCCCGGCCAACACGACGATGGGCCGGTCGACCAGGTCGTTCGCCAATAGCCGCTTCGCCAGCAGCGCCAGACCGCGGCCGGCATTCTCCATCGTCTGGATCGCCGCGATCCCATACTCCCGGACCAGCAGCCGGGCCACTTGCGTGGTCTGGGCCGCGGTCAGCGCCGGTAACGCTTGCGTCGTCATGGTCTTTCCTCTGCGATGGGTACTCGGCTGACCGGATTATACTGTGCCGCCGGAGTAGGGACAACTCGCCCCCCAATCCAAACACCGGGACGGTTATCAGTCCGTCCCGGTCAATGGGGGTCTATCCACGTCGCGCAAAGCGAGCTTCTTCACCTTCGCCAAAGAAATCGCGGGCCTATAGCCGGTAGATCACGCTCCGGTTGTAGGGGATGATCAGCAGCTCCGGCCCATCCGCCGGGAAAGCCGCGGCCCACGCCTGGGGGTCATAGTTGCGCTTGACAAAACACTGGTAGTGCGCCGGGACCGCCGTCTTGAGACCCAACGCCTGCGCGATCTTGGCCGACCCGTCAAAAAACGGGAATTCGCCCTCAGATGGGTGCGTCGTCAGACAGCCCAGGTCAGGCGCGAGCGCGGCCACCGGTGCGATCAACTCCGCGTGCTCGGCAAAGGTGTTGATGGGGTCGCCGGAGATATAGATGCGCACGTCGCCGGTCTGCACCACATAGCCCAGGTGGGTCACATCCGGCGGCTGAATGCCGTCTTCCGGCGCGCCCTGCGGCGGCTTGGCATAGACCACGTGAACGGTCATGCTCCCTGCGGCCACCGTGTCGCCCGCCTGGACCGTCACCAGCCGGTCCGCGGGCACGCCTTGCCCGGCCAGGTTGGCCATGCTTTACACCGGGCCGATAAAGCGGCAAAGGCTAAAGCTCCGGTGAATCTTGAGCAGCGACTCCGGCCAGGTATGGTCCCGGTGATCGTGCGTCAACAGCACAAAGTCGGTGCGCAGCGTGGTCTCGTCCAGCGGCGGCGCGGCATGGATGAAGCGATCCGCCGGGCGCTCGCTGGGAAAGTACGGATCGACCTGCACGATCGTGCCGGCCGTGTCCTTGAGCGCATAGGAGCTTTGCCCAAACCAGTGGATCGCAGCCGCGCCGGGCGGCACGGCCAGATTTGTCAACACATGCATCATGGGCCTCTTTCTTGGCTGGTCCCCTGCTTGGCGGACGTGCATTCTTTTCGCCGTGGGGATTGTTAGCTAAACTGAAAGTCAAACCGCATCGATCCGGCCTTCAGTGCATGAGGACATTATGACAAAACAAGAAGGCGTCATCAAATTCACCCTGGACTTCTCGCTCGGCGACGCCCTTCCCGCCGCCCAGTTGACGGAGCTAAACGCCTGGCGCGACGTGCTCTATGCGCGCCAACTCATCGGCCAGGACCCGGCGCGCTATGGCGGGTATGGCTTTGGCAACCTCTCCATGCGGCTCGCGCCCTACAGCGCGCCGCCCGACCGCCGTCGCTTTGTCATCAGCGGCACGCAGACCGGCGACCTGGCGACGCTTGGCCCGGAACACTACGCCATTGTGGACGCCTGCTACCCTGCCGAAAACCGTCTCGTCGCCCACGGGCCGGTTCGCCCCTCGTCCGAATCGCTCACCCACGGCGCGGTCTACGGCATCGACCCCGCCATCCGCTTTGTGATGCACGTCCATTCGCCCGTGCTCTGGCAGGCCGCCGCTGCCTTGCATTTGCCCACCACCGACCCCACGGTCCCCTACGGCTCGCCCGAAATGGCCGCCGAAGTCGAACGACTCTTTGCCGAAACGCCCGTCGCCACGCTGCGCGTCTTTTCTATGGGCGGGCACGAGGACGGCATTGTCAGCTTCGGGCATACCGCCGCGGAAGCAGGCGATGTGCTGCTGGCCGCCTTGTCCGCGGCCGCGTCCATCGCGTAGCCGCGCCCCGCGTCCATTTGACAATCCCCACGACCCTCATTAGAGTTGGCCTACGCGCGCGGGGACGGACGCCGATGCGCCCGCCGGACGAGGAGCGAACGACACGCAGATGCAGGCAACCATCGGAGCGGGGCAGGTCGCGGCGCTGTTGGTCCTGGGGACCGTGGCCGCCTTGTATGGCGCGGGCTGGCGTAGGCTGCGCCGCGTCGACGCGGCGCTGGCCTCATGGCCGCGGCTGCTTATCGGCGGTCTCGCCCTGGTCGCGCTCACAGCGGCGCTGGTATGGCCGCTGCCCGGCTGGAGCAACTACCTCTTGGCCGCGCGCTCGCTGCAAAAGGCGCTGATCTGCATGGTGGGCGTACCGCTGCTCTGGATCGCCTGCCCGGTCCATGTCATTGCCTGGGGCCAGCGCCGCTGGGCGGGCCGCTGGATCGCCCGGCTGCATCGACCCGGCAGCCGCTATGGTCAGGCCGTGCGCGGGCTGACGCAGCCGCTGGTCGTGTGGTTTGTCTATGTCGCCGCGTTCCTCTTCTGGCACGACGCCCAATTCGCGCGTTACCTGCTGGGCGACACCTGGGGCCATACCCTGGCCCTTTGGGGACTGGCGCTGGCCGCGCTCCTCTTTTGGGGACCGGTGGTGTATACCGGGCCGCGCCTGCACCGCACGCTGCCCGTCTGGCTGCTGATCGTCTATCTCCTCACCGTCGAGATCGCCAACATGGTCGCGGGCATGACCATCGCCTTTGCCCAAACGCCCATCTATCCCCACTATCGCGCCGTGCGCGCCGGGTTGGGCGACGGCGCGCTGCCCCTCACGCCCATCCTCGACCAGATCGCCAGCGGGGCCATCGTCTGGGTCTTCGGCAGTCTGGTCTACATCTCCGGCGTGATCTTCATCCTGTATCGCCTTTTTCGCCGCGAAGGCGTCGATCTGCCGCTGGCCGCGCCCAACTGGGATGACCATGCCAAGCTCATCGCGCCCGGCCTGGAGCAGCGCGTCGCCCAAAACCGGCGGCGGAACGTGGACCTCAGCCACCACTAGCCCGGGGCGCGGGGGGGGGGCGGGGCCCGGGGGGGGGGGGCGGGGGGGGAGGGGCGGCCCAGCCCCCCCGG
>CAYJQA010000046.1:7772-11426 GCA_964372065.1 uncultured Litorilinea sp. | reverse complement strand
GGGCACCCCCCCCACCACTCCCCCAGGGGGGGGGGCGACGGGCGCTGGGGGGGCGGGTCGCCGTTTGCAACCTCAGCCTGCACGCGCCTGTGTGCCCGGGCGCGGCTGCGGGCCGCCATGATACCCGCAAGTAGTACCTACCGCGCAAAGCGCAGCGCCAACACCCGTTCACCCACACAGTGGCCTTGCGCCAACCCATTCTCGATGGCCGCGCGATAGTGGATGCCGCCATAGAGACGCGAGATCGCGGCTTCGTCGGCCGCGGCGTGGAACGACGCAAAGGTGCGCGCCGGCAGCCCTTGGTCCGCACGCGAATCGTCGGTAAAGGCATAGTCCGCGCCAAAGAGCGACGTCAACACCGTCGCCGCCGCGCCGGACTGGACCGAGTGCCCCGATGGGTATTCCGGGAAAGGCGGCGTGTTCACCGGGTCGGTGATGCTGGGGTTGTTCCAGTTCGGATCGATCACCGTCTGGATGTACGTGATCGGACGCAGCAAGTCGTAATCGAACTTGGTATGCCAACAGGTGATAAACGCGTCCGCCACGGCGATCCCCAGCTTCGCATACGCCTCGGCTGCCAGACCCAGGTCAGCGTCTTGCTGCGTCAGCGTCTGGTTGAGAATCGCAATCCAGTGGCCCGCGGGCGTCGCCGTCTGGCCTGGGTCATCCGACCAGAACTTGGCGATGGCCGTCTGCTCGGCGGTACGCGTCAGCCCCACCTGATAGACCTCGAGCGCCTCCAAATAGAACGGTGAGTTGACGTCCTCCGAATAGGCGGGCGGCGGCGGTGCGGGACAGCTATTGGCGTCCGGCAGGACAAAGGGCCGGTTCTCGCCCCAATACGGCTGGAGCGCCTTGGCATAGGTCGGCGGCGTGCTGACCCACAGCCCCGGCCCCACCGGCGGCACATAGTCGTCGGGGAAGTTGCGTGCATAGCCTTCGTGGCCGCCATCGGTCAGCGACCAGGCGAAGATAGCATCGGCCATGGCGCGGCCAAAAGCCGCCGAGCGCCGATGGGTCGCAACGTCCACCTCGGCCAGGAAGCCCCCGGCCAGTTCTTCCTCCAGCGCGTCGATGGCGGACAGGTTGGCCGGGCTGGCCGTCGGAAACAACTGGCGCAGCAGCGAAGCCAACGCGGCGTTGGCCGCACTGGGCCAGTGATACGCCGCCCACCAGCTCACCCGCGGCACGATCTCCAGCTCGTTAAGCTGGCCGCGCAGCGAGCGATGCCCCGGCAGCCCCGGCTGCACCGTCTCGTACAGCGCCACGCCCATGTAGCCAAAGGCGCGCGATGCCACCGGCGGCGTAAAGCCCGGCGTCTCGCGCACCAGAGTTAGGCTCAACTCATACCAGCGCACCGCGGTCGCTGCACCATAGGCGTTCGTGCTGGGCGCCAGCCGCGCGGGCCGCAAGGCCACGACGGCGAGCGCGATCAAGAGCACCGCGGCGGCCAGTTGCCCCACCCGCTGCGACGGGCGGCGACGCAACTGGTCCTTCAATTGGTTTGCTTCCTCCATTGGGTCGAGTCCGCTCCTCCCTTAGTCAATCGATGCAGGCCGCCGCGCCGCCCAAACGGTCGCGCCGTACTGCGTTGCTGGGCCTGCACAGAGGCGACAGCCCTGCTTATATTGACGCAATTATTGTAGAATCGCTACGCCGGTTCCACCAACAGATCGGCGCCCAGGAGAAGCAGCAGCCCCAGGCGGGTCGCCTGGGGCTGCCGGACACTATGCTTGCAAGAACGGCGCTGTCGGGGTCAGCGCTCCTTATCCGCGCCTACTGTTGCACGTCGGGCAGGTGAGTCACCTGCGCGCCGTCCTGCACACTCGCCGCCGCGGCCTGCAAGGCCGCACCGTCGGTGCTGGTCTGCACCGTGGGCAGATAGAGCATGCGCGGGGCGCCCGGCTGGTTCTCTTCTTCCTCGTTGGTAGGCAGCGGCTTCACCAGACCGCCGTCCCACGTCAGATCCGTCTGGCCGGTAGCCAGCGTGATCAGGCCGGTGCAGCCGCCTTCGCCCGCATCGCTGTCGACGGCGGCGTCGTTCGCGGCATTGTCCGAATTGGCCTCAGTGAAGTCGAAGTTGGCCGGCTTCACGAAGCACACCTCGTACTCACCCTCGGTCAGGTTGTCGAACAGGTAGGTGCCATCGCTAGCGGTGGTCGTCGTGCTGATGACATTGACGCCCTGCTTCAGGTTGACCGTCACGCCGGCCACGCCCGACACGCCGTCATTCTGAACGCCGTCGTCATTCTTGTCTTCCCACACAAAATCACCCAGTTTGCCGAACACCTCTGCCACCGGGACAACGCCCGCATCCAGGGTATTGTCCACCTCGCCCCAGTCCAGGATCGTGGTGGTCTCGCCCAGGGTCTTGTCCGGGTTGCTGTCGTCGGCCGGGTCACCGGCACCCGGGTCCGTCAGGTTCGCTGTCGGGAAGCGCACGGTGTACGTACCGGCCTTCAGCCCGGTGAAGGCATAGAAGCCGGTCGCGTTCGTGGTCGTCGTGGCGATGACCTTGCCGTCCTGCAGCAGCTCCACCTTCACACCGGCGATGCCTAGCTCGCCTTCGTCCTGCAGACCGTTCTTGTTCGTGTCGATCCACACCCGATCACCCAACGCCGCGGGCAGATAGCCGGCATCCAGCGTCGGGTCATATTCGCCCGCGTCCAACTTCGTGGTCGTCTCACCGAACCCCAGGTCGGCGTCGCTGTCCGAGGCATCACTGCCCTGGTTAAGCGAAGTCAACCCCGTGGTCGGGAAGCGCACAGTGTACTCGCCCGCCGGCAACCCCGTGAAGGAGTAGTTGCCATTGGCGTCCGTGAACTTGGTCGCGATCACGTTGGTGCCCTGAATCAACTCCACCTTCACGCCCGCAATGCCGGGCTCGTCACCGTCCTGCTGGCCGTCCTTGTCCTTATCGAACCAGACCAGGTCGCCCAACCCGGCCAGGAGGTCACAGTCGACCGTGACATTGGCGTCGTCCTGCTGGCCGGTCTCGATGATCTTGGCAATGTTCGGGAACGCCTTGGCATAGGTCCCGTTCGTGTACGCGTTCCCCTCGATGGGGCACGCGAACGGCCGCGTGTAGGTGAAGCTCTGGTCGCCCGAAGCGGAGCCAAGAGCCTGACCCGTCTGTGAGCCATCGAAGAAGTCGCTCACGTTGATGGTCGGGTAGCCCTTCACGATGGGATCCCCGAAGTCCACCGCCGCCGAAGCTGCGAACGCAATCTGGTGGAACGTCACCGTGGCCGTATTCGTGCGGTCGGTCGCGTTCGGCAGACTCACCGTATAGGTGCACGCCTCGGTATCACCCGGCTGCACCGTCAAGCTGGTCGCGCCGTCGCAGTCAACCGTCGCCGCCGTACCGTCCACCAGGTCGGCTACATCCACCGTCATCGCGCCCGGCGAACCGGCCGGGTTGAGGACCGAGATCGTCCCGGACGCCTTGTACCCGGAGTCCACGACCGACTGGTCCACCGTCACGGTGTAGAAGGACGTGAACTGGTCGCCGGCGTTGCCGGAATGCGCGGACGGCGCCACCGACTTGATGATCTCCCACGTATACTCACGCTGCCATTCGGCCTTGGCGGTCTTGGTCGCCACCGGCGCATAGCAGGTCAGCTTGACCGTCGCCGTATCGGACTGGCCGGTCTC
>CAYJQA010000046.1:6292-7672 GCA_964372065.1 uncultured Litorilinea sp. | reverse complement strand
TCAGCACGCCGCCACAACTCAGCGCCGCCGGCGCACCCGCCACCACATCCGCCACTGTCACCGTCATCGCCGCATCCGGGCGAGGATTGTGCACCGTGATCGTGCCCGTCACCGCAAAGGCCGAGTCCACCACGGTCTGGTCCACCGTCACCGTATAGGCATGGGTGATCGCCGGGTCGCCGATGAACTTGGCGTACGCAGCGTCCGCCGCCTTGTCAATCGTCCAGCTGTACGTCCGCGTGTAGGATGCCGTGGCGGTCTTGTTCACCACGGGAATGTAGCAGTTCACCAGCGTGCTCGCGTTGTACGAGTCTAGCAGCGTCGCACCCTTCTTCACTGTCGCCAGGTTGTTCTCCGGGTGGTGATACGTCCCGTTGGCGTCGTACGACCCCTTGTCCGTCGAGCAGGTGTAGCTATCGGAATACGTCCAGGTCCACGGCCCACTCCCCGCGTTCACATTGGCCGGGAAACCGCTAGGCTTCTGGTCATCGTCCACCGTGACTGTGCCGTTGACGACATTCTTCGTCCACGTCAGCGAGGCTTCCCCAGTATAGGGGGTGCTGCCGACGGTATAGGTCGCGGTATTCGTGCTCACCAACGAATTGGCCGGCGCGGCCGTGTAGGTGCAGGTCGCGGTCTTGCCGCCGCCGACCTGCAGCGTGGGGGCGTTATAGGTGACGCCGCTCCCCGAACAGCCGGTGATCAGCGCCGTCGTGTTGTCGCTCAGCTTGTCGACCAAAGTCCCCGACACCGATGTGCTGGGGTGCGGGTTCTTGACGGTGATCTGGCCGCTGACCGCATAGTTGCTCAGTTGCTTGGTCTCGGTCAGCTTAACGGTCCACTGGAAGTTCACGGTGTCGCCCGCAAACCCACTCTGGCTCGCCGGGCTGACCGTCTTCCAGATGTCCCACGTGTGCGTCTCGACGTAGGTCGCCGTGGCGGTCTTGCTCACCTGCGGCTCGTAGTCATAGCAGAACTCGACGTGGCTAATCCCGTATGGGTTGCCCGTGTTGGGATTGATCGGCGGAGACAGCGGGCCGGCCCCTAGCGACTCGGGGGTGTAGATTTTGATGCTGGCGTTCGGCCCACCCTTGACGATGACAGCGTCAATCCCCATAGACGCCGACCAATTGAAGGTTGGGTTGCTGACCGACGGGAACGTAACATAGTTGCCGGAATCCGAAGGCGCGCCGCCGGTCAGAGTTCCGTAGGCCCCTGTAAAATAGTAGGTATTGCCCTGCACGGGAACATTGTTAACCTTGAACCCGTAATCCGACGTGATGCTCGGATAGGCCGCGTTGTTGGCGTTCAGCGTCGCGCAGCTGGGATTGACATCCTCGATGTTACCGAAATAGATGTACTGCGTTGACGCCGGATACG
>CAYJQA010000046.1:0-6282 GCA_964372065.1 uncultured Litorilinea sp. | reverse complement strand
GGACACTAATCGTGCGGCACCCCTGTGCATCGGTGCTCCCTGTGGGCAGCCAGTCGGACTTGATCGTCTCGCAAATCTTCCAGTTGCCGCGATGCAGCGACCACGAGATGTAGCCGCTGGAGTTCGTCGTCCCGGTTTGGGTGTCATAGGTCGGGCAATACGATCCGCATAAAGGATCGTTGATGAACGTCGCCGAAAACGCCCAGGAAGACAGGGGAGCCTCGGTTGTGGTCTCCCCAAAGTCCCAACGACCATTATGATTCAAGTCGTTGTAGTCCCACTGACCGTCGCCGTCAACGTCTTTGAACTTGTAGACCTTGACCGATGTGTTGGTCGCGTACACCGGCGTGGCGTTCAGGCTGCTCACGCCGAAAGATAATACGCCGACCAAAAGCGCCATTAAGACTTGAAATAATCGCACCCGATACAATCGCTTAGTCATTTCTGTCGTCCCTCGTGTTCCATTTCCTTGGCCATCTCTTGACCGGATCGTCCGGCCCCATCCCGTGTCTGTGTGCATCGTCGCCTGGCCATCGGGCCTTCCCTGCTCGTTTGTGGCGACACATCGCGCGCCTGTCATACCGCTTCTCTCCGAGTTGTCTACCCTATGTCAAGTCGCTGAATCTTGTGCTCCTCCATCGGGGGACGGTGATGTCGGATTTCCTGACAGCTGCATTCAGCGGAGTTACACCTATCTGTCTTTGCCAACCCATAGTGTACCTGCACTCAGGACGCTTTTTGCTGTCAAACTCCTTGCCCTTTTGTAAGGTATTTGACGTATTCCGGCTAAGTCGTTTGCCGTATGCCGCGAACGCCGTCCCACCCGCCGCCGCACCAAATGTGGCATTGCAGCCACCCCCAACCCGCGCTATAATCGCTGCATATGGATGCACCCAGACCGCGGATGCTTGCCTGCACGGGGGTCTTGACCCCAGGACTAATCTTCCCATGGCCGTAACGACTACCCGCTCCACCGATGCAGAGGCGGACGGTAGACCCGCCATTACGCCCCCCGCTTCACCTGTCTCACCGACCGACGCCGCCAATGGCGATGCGGCTATTGACGCCGACCTCGAAGATGTTGATGCCATGCTCGGCTTGCCCTACGCCAACGGTTTCTTCGGCGCCAAGCCCTTGGCGGACCTGCGCGTCAACTCACCCGTCGCGCCGGCCGACGAAGGTCTGCCCGCCCTGGCCGCCGACGAAATTGATGACCGGGTCGCGCCCGACATCGACGCGCCGCCGATCCCGGAAGAGGCCGCCGACTTCCTGCCCACACGCGTCGGTCTTGTCCCGGAACTAGACGAACGCGCGACCACGCTGCCCAATGCGCCCATCTATGCCCATTTGCGGGCCGCCATTGCCAAAGTGCCGCCGCTGCCTACGCGGGTCCGTGATGTCCCCATCCAGATTGACCCCGGGCCGGTCGAACTGCACAACCTGGATGCGCTGTTCAGACGCCTGCCCGCCGGCTTTGGCCCCGTCGAGCGCGACCTGATCCTGCGCGCCTATGTCCTCGCCAGCTACGCCCACCGCGCCCAGACGCGCGAAAGCGGCGAGCCTTATGTCTTGCACCCCATCGCGGTCACGACCATCTTGGCCGACCTGCGCATGGACGCCGACACCCTCGCCGCCGGCCTCCTCCACGACGTCGTCGAAGATACCGAGATCGACCTCCCCTATTTGCAGGAACACTTTGGCGCCGGCATCGTGGCCCTGGTGGATGGCGTCACCAAGCTCAAACGCATCAACGAGATGAGCAACGCCCAACAGGGCATCGCCGACGCCAAGGCCGAATCGCTGCGCAAGATGTTCCTCGCCATGGTGGACGACATCCGCGTCGTCATCATCAAACTGGCCGACCGCCTGCACAACATGCGCACGCTGAACGGTCAGAAGAAGCACAAACAGAAGCGCATCGCCCGCGAGACGCTGGACATCTTTGCGCCGCTGGCGAATCGCTTGGGGATATGGCAAATCAAGTGGGAGTTGGAGGACCTTAGCTTCCGCTACCTGGAGCCGAGCACCTATCGTGAGTTGGCGCGCGCCATGCAGCAAAAGCGCGACGAACGCGAGAAATGGGTCGCCAGGGTGAAGCATGAGTTGGAGTCCGAACTCGCCAAGCACGGCATTGCTGCCGACGTCAGCGGTCGCCCCAAACATATCTACAGCATCTATCGCAAGATGAAGCGCAAAGACGTGGATTTCGACCAGATCTACGACATCCACGGCTTCCGCATCATCGTGGAAGATATCGGCCAGTGTTACGCCGCGCTCGGCGTCGTCCACGCCAACTACCGGCCCATCCCCGGCGAGTTTGACGACTACATCGCCAACCCCAAAGACAACATGTACCGCAGTCTGCACACTGCGGTCCTGAGCAAGCGCAGCGGGCGGCCCATGGAGATCCAGATCCGCACGCGCGAGATGCACGAGGTCGCCGAACGGGGCATCGCCGCCCACTGGCAATACAAGGAGCAGCGCCAACACGACGCCCGCTTCCAGGAAAAGATCGCCTGGCTGCGCCAACTCATGGAATGGCGTCAGGATGTCACCGACGCCGCCGAGTTCGTGGACGGCATGAAGACCGATGTCTTCCACGACCGCGTTTACGTCTTCACGCCCCAGGGCGACGTGATCGACCTCCCCGCCGGCGCCACGCCCATCGACTTCGCCTACGCCATTCACACCGAGCTAGGGCATCGCTGCCGGGGGGCCAATATCAAGGGGCGGCTCGTTCCGCTGGACTATAAGCTCCAGAACGGCGACCAGATCACCATCATCTCCGCCAAGCAGGGCGGTCCCAGCCGTGACTGGCTCAACCCCAACCTGGAATACGTCGCCACCCAGCGCGCGCGCAGCAAGATTCGCAACTGGCTCCGCAAGCAGGGTCGTGAGGAGAACATCGCCCGCGGCCGGCAAATGCTGGAAAAGGAGATGAAGCGCCTCGCCATCTTCGACAGCTTCGAGACCGTCGCCAAGCTCTTCAACTACGAGAAGGTAGACGACTTCCTGGCAGCCATCGGCTATGGCGACATCAACTCGCAGCATCTGGCCGCCCGCGCGCTGGAGGCCGAGCGCCGCGAACAGGAGCGCCGCCTCCTCACCGAACGCCCGTGGGAAGCCACCGTCGGGCCTAGCCGCCACGTCGATACCAGCGGCGGTTTCAGCGTTCAGGGCGTGGACGGTCTCCTCACCCACTTGGCGCGCTGCTGCAACCCCGTGCCGGGCGACCCCATCGTGGGCTATGTCACCCGCGGCAAGGGGTTGACCGTACATCGCTCCAGTTGCCCCAATATCGCCAACATCGTGCGCAAAGGGCAGGGGATCCGGTTGGTGGACGTGCAGTGGACGGCCGTCCCCGAAGCCACCTACCCGGTCAAGATCGTCGTGCGCGCCTATGACCGCGCCGGTCTCATGCGCGACGTGGCCGCGCTGGTGGCGGACGAACACATCAATATGGTGAGTGTGGAAGCGATCACGGGGCAGAAGGATAACTTGGCGGTGATCAACGCCACGTTGGAGCTCGAGAACGCGGCCCAACTCACCCGCATCCTCACCAAGATCGACCGGCTGCCTAACGTCGTGGACGCATCGCGCCGGCTCGGTTGAGAGAAAGAAGCCTCACGCAAAGTCGCAAAGGCCAGAGCAAGACAAAACAAGGGGTCATTCCGTATTGATGTTTGGAATGACGCCTTGCCATTTTCCGATCTTGTTCTGAACTTTGCGTCTTAGCGATTTGGCGTGAGCCGCTACCCCGCTTACGGCAGCCGCAGGTGATAGCCCTTGCCGCGCGCTGTCAGTAGGTAAACCGGGTTGGACGGGTCCGGCTCGATGCACTCGCGCAGCCACCGGATATGCACATCCAGCGTGCGGGTGTCTTCCAGATAGTCCGTCTCCCAGACCGTCTCCATAATGTCCTTGCGGCTGATCACCTCGTTCACCCGCACCAAGAGGTATTGCAGCAGCGCGCATTGTTTGGGCGTCATATGCCGCTGCCCGTTGGGCGTGATGACGGTGCGCGTCGCCACGTTGAGCCGGATCGGGCCGCGCTGGATCATGTGACCGGCAAGCTCATCCGACGCGCTATGGAGCGCCGCCGCCACTTCGCGCGCACGCAGCGGAAATTGCAGCACCCCGTCAAATCCCGCGGCCGCGGGCGGCGGCTGCGTGCTCACCGCAAAGATCATGGTAGTGGGCAGCCGATAGCGAATCATCTCGATAAAGCGCACCCGGTTTTGCCGCCTGGCCTCGACCTCGACCATGACGATCTTGGGCGGCTGGGCGCGCATTTCCTCCAACGCCGTGCGTTGATTGGTCAGCATCACCAGGTCCACCGCTGCCGGGATCAAACCCCCGCCGTTATCGCCGGGCGCGCCCTGCGCCAGCCCCGCGACCACGGCCTCCAGCGCCTGGGCTGTGGGCCGTCGCCCCACGAAAAGCACGCGCAACTGGGGCGCGCCGCCCAGCGCCTGGCTCGCGCCGTCGACGCGCGCCACACGCAAGGCCAACCGCTGCGCTGCTCCAGATTCGCCGTCTACCATGTTGCACTGTTGCTCGTCAGGGTGAATCGCGCTAATTCACATAAGGCGGAGTATAGCCGATCTGCCCGCGCGGCGCAATTGCCGTGGCGCTGCCGCCCATGTCCAACCGGGTTGCGCCCCAAGAAAAAGCGGCTCGAAAGCGCACCGCTTCCGAGCCGCTCCGTGGTGAGCCGATGGCGTCACGCCGGTGTGGGGCTACAGCCGGATCGCCTCCAACTGGTCAATCATGTCGCGGATCACGTCAAAGCCGCCCTGCCAGAACGCCGGGTCGGTCATGTCGATGCCCGCCTCCTGCAGCACCGCCTCCGGTCGCGCCGAGCCGCCATGCGCCAACAGGCGCAGATAGCCCGGCTTGAACGCGTCGCCCTCCTGCTGATAGCGGCGATAGAGCGCCAAGACCAACAGTTGGCCGAAGCTATAGGCATAGCAGTAGAACGGCGTATTGTAGATGTGCGGGATGCTTACCCACTCATAGCGAAACTCCGGCGGAATCTCCACGCTGTCGCCGAACTGCTCGGCCAGGTTCGCTTGATACAGCTCGTGCAGTTCATCCGACGACTTGTTGGCAAGGATGCCCGCATGGGCGTCGCGCTCAAAGAGCACAAAGAACGCCTGGCGCATCACCGTCGCGTACATATCGTCCACCGCCGACGCCAGAATCTCCCGGCGCACCAACGGGTCGCTTTCCTCCGCCAACAGCCGGTCGGTCAGCAACTGCTCGGCAAAGACGGACGCCGTCTCCGCCAGCGGCAGCGTGGCGTGCTGCGTCAGCACCGAATGGTGACTCGCCATCATGCTGTGGATGGCATGGCCCAACTCGTGCGCGATGGTGGATACATCGCGCACCTTGCCCGTGTAGTTAGCCAAGACCCACGGCGTCTGGCTGGGCAGCACCGTGGCGCAGAACGCGCCGCCACGTTTGCCCTTGCGGACCTCGCTGTCGATATGGTTCTGGGCGAAGACCCGGCTGGCCTGCTCGGCGACGCGGCTGTCGAACTTGGCGAAGGTGTCCAGCACCAGCCGCACCGCAGTGTCATACGCGATGGTACGGTCGGACGCGGTCAGGGGTGCATAGATGTCATAGCGCCGCAGCTTGTCCACCCCCAGCCAACCGGCCTTGAGCTTGAAGTAGCGTTGGAATAGCGGCGCGTTCTTGCGGCACACATCCAGCAGCGTGTCCACGGCCCCATCGGGAATGTCGTTCGCCACGTTCCGCACCGCGATGGGCGACGCATAGCCGCGCAGCTCGACCTGCTCGGCCTGCCAGTCGCGCACACGGTTGGCGTACATCTGCGCCAGGATCGCCGACTCCTTCTCATAGACGCGGTATAGCTCCTGATAGGCTGCCGCGCGCAGTTCGGGGCGGGGCGAATAGGCATAGCTCATCAGCCCATCACGCGTCAGCGTCTTGGCTTCGCCGTCCACCTGGATGGTGAACTCCAACCGGCTGGTGAGCATGGAATAGAGCGTAATGACCGCGTCCGTCCCATTGGCGTCTTTGATGTTGATGATCTGTTCCGACTTCTCATCCAGCGTATAGGGCTTGGTGCGCCGCAAGTCCTGGAGATAGAAGCGGAAATCGGGATACTGCTCGGCGTTGGGCAGCAGCGCCGCGGCCTCGTCGTCGTCCAGGCTTTTCCACCACAGGTCGAAGAAGAGGATGCGGTTTTGCAGCGCGGTCAGCGCCTGCTGCATCCGGTTGCGATCGCGCTGCTCGGCCTGCTGCTGCTGGCGCTGG
>CAYJQA010000045.1:0-17085 GCA_964372065.1 uncultured Litorilinea sp. | reverse complement strand
CGAAGAATGAAGAGGAGCGAATAGTGCCACGAAGTTAGTGACACAGTAAGACTAAGGAAGCGCTGATTTATCCGGGCACACCACGATGGTTGGCGCGGTCTCGATGAGCCACGATCGCGTCATGAAGCAGGCCAGCTTTGCGAGCCTGGAGTACGCAGGCAAGAAGCGCCGTACGCGGCGCGAGAAGCTCCTGGGCGAGATGGACAAGGTCGTGCCTTGGGCGCGGCTCGAAGCCCTGATCGAACCTCACTACCCGAAGAGCGGCAAGGTGGGTTGTCCGCCGATCGGCGTGCCTCGCATGCTGCGCATGTACGTCCTGCAGCAGTGGTACACGCTGGCCGACGAGGCGCTGGAGGACACGCTGTACGACAGCCAAGCGATGCGCGAGTTCGTGGGCATCGACCTGGCGCGCGAGCAGGTGCCCGACGCCACGACGCTGTTGAAGTTCCGTCGCCTGCTAGAGCAGCATGACCTGACGGCGGCGATCCTGGCCGAGGTCAACGCGCATCTGGCGCAGCGTGGTCTGCTGATGCGACAGGGCACGGTGGTGGACGCCACCATCATCGCCGCGTCGAGCTCGACCAAGAACGAGGATGGCAAGCGCGACCCCGAGATGCACCAGGCCAAGAAGGGCGACCAGTGGCACTTCGGGATGAAGATGCACATTGGCGTGGACGCCGACTCGGGCCTGATCCACAGCGTGCACACGACAGCGGCCAACGAGGCCGATGTGGCGCACGCGCACGAGCTGCTGCACGGCCAGGAAGCGTTCGTGCACGGCGACGCCGGCTACACCGGCCTGGACAAGCGAGACGAGATCACCCAGGCGCAGCAAGATAGCGGATTGCGCAAGGACATGCGCTGGAACATCGCCATGAAGCGCGGTGTGCTCCAGGCCATGCCCGAAGGGCCGCTGAAGGGGCTGACCGTGTGGGCCGAGCACAGGAAGGCGCTGGTGCGGGCCATCGTCGAGCACCCGTTCCACGTCATCAAGAACCTGTTCGGTTATCGCAAGGTCAGCTACCGAGGCTTGGCCAAGAACCACGCGCGGGCGCTGGTTCACGCTGCGCTGGTCAACCTGGTGCTGGCCAAGCGCAGGCTACTGGATGGACAAATCCGCCTGCTGTGCGCCCATTGAGCATCCGGTCGGTCGGAAACCGCCCTCAAGCCGCGAATCTATGCTGCCTCGATCGACGAATCGCCACGAAATTGCCGCATCGTGGAATGGAATCGGCCTCAACACAGACATCGAGCTGGATGAACAGTTGTTCAGCGCTTCCTTAGCGTGAGGCATTTGCCTATGTTTCCCGACACGATGACCCCGCCAGGGAAACAGTTTGAGCTTTCGTGATATCCGACATTGCCGCGTCGCTCTTTTACCTCGGCTATCTGCGCACACTCAGGGCACCCACCACAGTCTTCCAATGTTGCGCTCGATGTTGATGTCTACAGCGTTTTCGCTGCGCATGCTGAATAGAAGCACACATTCCGCCAAGGCCCGCCTGATTTCCTAGAAGACTCCAACATTCAAATGATGAAGAAGAAACTTCCTTGGCTGATGACCGTATATGGCATGATCATTGCTGGCTTTTGTCTAACTTTTGGCATTGGCGTGTTCGCCATGACGTTGGAGCCCGACGAGAGTTGGATTCTCATGAGTACCATGAAAGCGTTCGGTATCCCTCTTCCGCCTACAAGCGCGGTGGATCACCCGGTCACCACGTCCGGCGGACTGCATTTGTTGCTACATGGCTTGATTGCTCAGGGGTGGGGCAGAAATATATTCGTTCATCGCCTTGTTTCGGTAGCCGTTACACTGGTCCTGTTAGGAATTGTTTTTAAGGGTATCGAATACCAAGTCAAGAACCGAGCTCTCGCAGCGGCGGGTACTGCCCTATTCGCAACGGCCCCTGGCTTTCTGCTGCAAGCTTCCTTGGCGACTGCAGAAATCGTGGCGACGACACTCTTCCTGCTTGCAGTGCTGTACTGGGTCCGCTTTGGAGCACGGTCAGCAAGTATGGCGCTCCTAGGGGGAGTGATTTTCGGTCTTGCTTGTGCCACTCGCATGACGTGCCTTTCGATGCTTCCGGCCATCTTGGTCTGGTCTGTCGTTGTTCACCGAGGTTGGCTAGCTCGCTTTGTTTATCCGATGCTGTGCCTTGCGATGGCTCTCTTTGTCTTCACTGGCCTTGTGGCAGCCTACTTCTATGCGTTCGACGATTCTTCTATGGGTGGTTTGTGGGAGAATGCCAAGGCCACCGGACTGAGCCGCTCCTTCGATGGAGTTTTCATGCGGCTGAACTACATCGTGGTGGGCGACGGAATCATTCCCGTGATGGCCATCGTTGCACTGGCAGCCTGGTTCATAATCAAGATGGATACCGGAAGATACGATCGCAAGCTCATAGGGCTGAGCGCTTTCCTGTTGTTCGCGGGATGCGCTGGCTGGCTCGCATGGGTGCTCAAATCTCCGATTGCGCACATTCGTTATTTGTGGCCAGCTATTCCCATGCTATGGTTGGCCGCCATATTGCTTAGTTTGTCAGCTCTTGCCCGCGTGAGACAGGGTAGAACGCTTTCGATTGCCCATGTATCGATCATTCTTGTGTGCGCGCTGCAGGGCTTGCTTAACGTACGCATGCTTGCGGTGGGCGACTCGCTGGCGCTGGTATATGAGGCCGCTCGCCAGTCGCAACTCGGAACTCCCGGGTATTTCCGACTGGCCCGTAGTCACCAGGATGAAATGGCTTCTTTGCTGCAAGATTTGCCTGCTTCAGCAAACATTTATTCATTCAAGCACTTGGCGGCCTACCCCATGACTTATCTATCATCGCGTACAATCAAGCCGCTCCAGCAGACTTACAAGGCATCCGCGGAGGATTACCTGCTCGTGCAGCCCTCTGATCGATCCATCTGGTCGCCCGAATGGCATTTGATTAGTTGGCAGCAAGGCAATACGACATTGGTGGAGCGTCGAGGTAGGTATGAACTCTATAGAATGCGCGAGGGAGCGGAATTTTCCGACAGGTGATTTCCAAGGCCTCTTATCTGGTCTGTCAGAGGCAGAGCGGGCTTGTGGCGTGGTATCAGAGGTTCTTCGCAGGTCCGAAAGGAAGATTCAGTCCAACAGATCCCGGGTCATGAGTCATCGGCGAGCAGTCATCATCACAGCTGCCTTCGTTGGCGCAGGCTCTTCGCACATTGCGCCGTGGTTGACGTCTCCCCGGAAGATCCGGACTCCCTCCGAATGATTGGCAGGGCAGAGGGGGGCAGGTCAGTTCACCCCTGTCGCATCGTTCGGCTGCTGTTCTTCTGCGGTGACCGAATCATCAGCCTGTGCGGGGGTCTGGTGCTGATGCAGCACTTCGTGAGTGCCGCCGTAGCGAGCAAGGTCAAGCCGTGAAGGAAGACCGCACTGGCCCGTGAAGTCGCGCACGCACACCGCCGGCACGGTGCCGGCCGGCTTAGGCCGGCTGATAGCATCGGCGTCCTCGCGCTTACCAGAGGACGATGCGCGCTCGACATCTTGAGTTCTTCCTGTGCGCGCCACGGCAGTGCGGTCCCGCTGCCGAAGTTCATTCAATCGAGTTGACCCTATGCTGCGAGCGGCCCAAAACCTCTACGACTACCGGGAGCTGATGTTCACGCTGGCCTGGAAAAACATCGCGGTACGTTACAAGCAGGCCTACCTGGGCATTGCGTGGGCGGTGCTCAAGCCCGTGACGCTGATGCTGATCTTCACGCTGGTGAAGAGCTTCGTCGGCATCGACAGCGGCAGCATCCCCTACCCCATCCTCGTGTTCGCCGCGCTGATGCCCTGGACCTTCTTTCAGGAGTCGGCGTCCGACGGCGTCAACAGCGTGGTCGGCAATACGGCATTGGTCAAAAAGATCTACTTCCCGCGCGAGATCTTCCCCATCACATCGGTGTTGACCAAGCTGGTGGAACTGGGCATCAACTTTGTCATTTTGGCCGGGCTCATGGTCTGGTACGGCATGGCCCCCACCGTCTACATGCTCTGGGTGCCGGTCATCATCGCCTACACCGTGCTGGCAGCGATGGCCCTCGCCTTCGTCGGCGCTGCCGTCAACGTCTATTACCGCGACGTGGGCCAGGCGCTGCCCGTACTGCTGAGCCTGATGATGTACGCCTCCCCCGTGATCTACCCGCTGCAACTGGTGAAGGACAAGCTGCTGGTGCAGCAGGACGCGGGGGAGTGGTCTGGCGCGCTCTACACGTTGTACACGCTGAACCCGCTGGCTGGCATCATTGATGCTTTCCAGAGCGTCGTACTGCGTGGTGCGCCCCCGGATCTTAAGGCGATGGTCCCGGGCGCGATCCTCGTCGCCGTGCTGCTGCCACTGAGTTACCTCTACTTCAAGCGCGCAGAAAGCTACTTCGCCGACTTCATTTGACCCACAACCCCCATGCCCGCTATCGAAGTCAGTCACTTAACCAAAGAGTACCGTCTGGGCGCCCTGCAGGGCCTGAAGCAGACCTTGCTCAACGCCGGCGCTAGGCTGGCAGGCCGGAAGACGATCGAGTCGCCATTGTTCAAGGCACTGGATGACGTGAGCTTCTCCATCGAACCCGGCGAAGTTGTGGGCATCATTGGTCACAACGGCGCCGGCAAGAGCACGCTGCTGAAAATGCTTGCCCGCATCAGCACGCCCACACGCGGCAGCGTCAGGGTGAACGGCCGGATCGCGCCCTTGATTGAGGTGGGCGCGGGCTTTGTGGCCGACTTTTCCGGCCGCGAGAACGTGTACCTGAATGGCAGCATCTTGGGCATGTCGAAGAAGGAGATCGACAAGAAGTTCGACGAAATCGTTGAGTTCGCCGAGATGGCGGAATTCATCGACACCCCAGTTAAGCGTTACAGCTCGGGCATGCAGGTGAAACTGGCGTTCGCGGTGGCCACGAGTGTTGAATCGGAAATACTGATCGTCGACGAAGTACTTGCCGTCGGAGACTTGGCATTTCAGCGCAAGTGCTTCGATCGCATGGAGGACTTGATCAAGCGGGAGCAGCGGACAGTCCTACTTGTTAGTCACAACATAAGGCAAGTGCAACGCCTGTGCGGGCGTGTAATCATGCTGGCTCACGGAGAAATTGCGGAGATTGGACCACCACGCGATGTGTGTGAGCATTTTTACGCATACAGCGATGAGAAGATTCGATCTTCAATCGCACATGTCGCTTCAAACCTGAGCTCCAGCGGCGAGATCGATATTATAAATATAGCGTTCATTGACTCTCGTGGCAAGAGAACGAACGAAGTTTACTATGATCAGAATCTAGAACTACAGTTTACCATCGCACTCAAAATAAACCTTGACAACCTAACTTTTGGGTTCGGCTTTCATACCACCGACTTCTTGTATTTGACAACGCACAATAGCGAAGAGCAACTCAAAATCACTCGGTTGACGACTGGAATTTATAAGATAAATTGCAGAGTTACTGATTTACCATTGCTTCCAGGGGTTTACGGGCTCAGATTTGGTATTACCTCTGGACATGTGGCGCGCACAGTATATTATGCAGAGAATATTATACACTTTCAAGTAAAAGGCAATGTTCCTATTACTTCGCGCGATGGCTTTTTTGCGCTCAACGCAGAATGGAGTATATCTACCGGCAACGATACTGCAGTCGAACCGCGCCTCTCGTCGAGTTTCGCGCAAAATACATGATGACTTTGAAGTGTCGCATTTGCGGTCTTGAATCCAATCATCCTGTATACGAGATACAGGAAATGATGTTCGGGACGCGCGAGCGCTTTCGATATTTTCAGTGCAACGGATGCGACTGCCTACAAATCTTAAGTATTCCGCAAGATCTCAATAAATATTATCCATCAGAGTACTATTCCTTTAACATACGTCCACCTATTAGACGAGATCACCGAATCAAACGATGGATGCGAACGCAACGATGTGCCGCCGCCATCTTCGGACGCCGTCGAATCCTTGAGCCAATTCTTTGGCGATTCGTAGATCGCCCGAAGGAATTAGGTCCATTCGAGGGAGGCGCACCCATCAGCGACGTGATACGCGCGTGCGCCATCGAGTCTTTCAACGCTGAATTCCTTGATGTCGGTTGCGGATCATATTCTCATTGGTTAGCTAGTTTATCATATTTAGGATTTAAGAATTTGTACGGGGTCGATCCTCTGATTCGAATCGATGTCGAACGCGATAACGTAAAAATCTTTCGTCGCGAGCTAGAAGCGATGACTGGACACTTTGATCTTATTACCCTGCATCACTCTCTGGAGCACATGCCATCACAGTGGGATGTACTGAGATCCATTAGGTCATTGCTGAAACCAAGAGGAACCTGCCTTATTCGAATTCCTCTTGTATCCTCACTAGTATGGGAGAAGTATGGTGTAAACTGGGTTGAATTGGATGCGCCGCGCCATCTTTATCTTCACTCCACCAATAGCATTAAGCTTCTCGCAAATAGCGTTGGACTAGAGCTATACAAGGTAGTATATGACTCTCTGCCATTTGAATTTTATGGCAGTGAACAGTATTCTAGAGATATACCATTAACCGACCCACGATCGTTTTGGATAAATCCAGGTTCTCCGTTGTTCTCGCCGGAAGAGCGCAAGAAATTCGAGTTAACTGCCGCGCGCGTCAACGCTGATCAACGAGGCGGCCGGGCTGGCTTCTACTTCCGGCCGATGGCATGAACGAACCCTCCGTCAGTGTCTGCATCCCGACGTATAACGGCGAACGCTATCTGCGTGAATGCTTAGAAAGCATTCTGCTCCAAACGAGGCGCGACTTCGAGGTGTTGATCGTCGACGATTGCTCAAGCGACGGCACCATGAACATCTGCGTCGAGTACGCAAGTCAGGACCCGCGCTTTCGCATTGAACGCAATCCACGGAACCTCGGCCTAGTCTCTAACTGGGCGAGATGCATTGATCTAGCGCGCGCCGATTGGGTCAAGTTCGTCTTCCAGGACGACCTCATCGACCCGGGTTGCGTAGAGCAATTGATTCGAGAAGGCGAAAGGTCGGGTTGCCCCTTGGTCTTCTGCCGTCGCCGATACCTCTTCGAGGGCGGTACGCCGAAAGCGCTGCAAGAGTACTATTTGAATCATCGACACTTGACAGCAGAGCGTTTTCCGGCGCGCGGGGTTGTGGGGCCAGAGGATCTCGCGCGCATGATCCTCGCATCGCCCACCCCCGACACAAATTTCATCGGCGAGCCCACTTCTGTCTTGTTCCGGAAGTCGCTGTTGCGGCAGTTTGGTGGCTTCAACCCTATGCTCGCGGTATCGTGCGACACGGAGTTCTGGCAACGCCTTGGCGTCAACGTCGGCGTCGCGCATGTCTCGGCCGAACTGGCGACGTTTCGGGTACACCGCGGCGCAACGACCTCGATGCACCTGCGCGAGAAGCAGTTCCGCATGAATGTGCTCGACCCGGTGCTTGTTCTCCACGAACAGGCCTTCCACCCTGCCTTTGAACCGCTGCGCCGTGTGGCGCAGCGGGTGGGCAAGAACCTCGAGTCGATGTTTTACGAAAAGGCGGCCTGGGCCTTCAACAGTGCCCGTGCCATGGCCTCGGAGGCCGGTGGCAGGAACAGCGCACCCTTGGAGGACTGGGGCACACTCGCCGCCACCATGCCGCGATTGGCTGGAATCGAGTCCTCTTCAACGGCAAGACCAAGTCTGGTGAGGCGCGCCGCGTCCAAAACGAGGCGGCTGCTGGCAGGCAGTTGATGTTCTTTGTATGGCCCTCACTCACCATCCATGAACTCCAAGGCACGAGTCATCGCATTTCACCTCCCTCAGTTCCACCCCACGCCGGAAAACGATCTCTGGTGGGGCAAGGGCTTCACGGAGTGGACGAACACGGCCAAGGCCAAGCCCCTCTTCCCGGATCACTACCAGCCGCACGTACCCGCGGATCTTGGTTTCTACGACCTGCGGCTGCCCGAGGTGCGCCATGCACAGGCCGATCTGGCCCGCGACTACGGCATCGAGGGTTTCTGCTACTACCACTACTGGTTCGGCGGCCGCCGCATCCTGGAAAGGCCGGTCGACGAGATCCTGAGGACCGGGCAGCCCGACTTTCCGTTCTGCCTGTGCTGGGCCAACCACAGCTGGAACACCGCCTGGCAGGGCACACGCGAGATGCTGATCGAGCAGACTTACCCGGGCTGGGACGACCACGCAGCGCATTTCGACTGGCTGCTGCAGGCGTTCAAGGATCCGCGCTACCTCACGGTCGATGGCAAGCCGATCTTCGGGATCTACAAGCCGGACGACATCCCGAACGTGGCGGACGTGATGGCCTTCTGGCGGGAGCGCGCACTCAAGGCCGGCCTGCCAGGCCTGCATATCGTTGGTATCTCGCACCGCAGCGAGAAGTGGGACCCCCGGCCGAGCGGGATGGACGCATCTGCCATGCAGGCCCTGCCCGGCCATGACGGCCGCATCCCGCGGCGTTACCTGGCCTTGAAGGCGAAGCTCGCCTTGCAGGGCAACAAGCACAAGCTGACGATCTGGGACTACGAGGACATACGCAGCAGTCTGCTACGTAGCAACCAGCCCGACTGGCTGGACTACCCCATTGCGCTGCCCAACTGGGATAACACGCCACGCAGCGGCATGCGGGGGCTGGTGTTCCACAACGCCACGCCGGAGTTGTTTCGCGGCCACCTGCAGGAAGCAATCTCGCGCGTGCAGGCGCGGCCCACCGACGAACGCATCGTCTTTCTCAAGGCCTGGAACGAATGGGCCGAGGGCAACCATGTGGAGCCAGACCTGAAGTGGGGGCGTGCGTGGCTGGAGGTTATACGCGACGAAGTCGGCGCCTGACGTGGTTGCGTGCGCCGCTCCAACATGGCCCGCGCCCATTGGCACAGCAACCCCTGCACCACAAGCCATGGCCGCGGCCGCGGCCGGGCACTCGCATGCCTTCTCGTCATCGTCAATTATGCTGCTAAGCTCCGATGTAAGCGGAAGGAGACTTCCGATCAGGTGGATCGCGTCACCAGGGTGCGCCTAGATTGGTTCTATGGTCAACCCAAATCAGTGCGTCGCTGTCAACCGGATGTTGGACCCAGCACGTCCGGATTTTGTCTGTTGCCACGGTCTGGCGCAGCTGCAATTGTCAGTCTTGAGCAAGGGTTACCATTCGCGGCGAGCGAAAAGGAATATTCATGTTCAATATTAGATCCCAAACTCTTACTGCAGTCCTAATCGTCTGCGGCCTTGTTGTCCCAGTTGCTGCGCTTCATGCGCAGGTAGTTGACCTGGGGAATGGGTGGGCGCCAAGCCCGATCGAAATAGCGAAACTGCCGAATTACTGTCAGGCCTTCTTTCGCGAGAAAAAATTTCCTCCCAATTGCGATGGCGTTCATCACCTTTGCGCAGGCAAAGTGCTCATCAATCGAACGATGGACTATTCCATTCCAAAACGTGAGCGGCAGCGTATTCTTGGCCAGGCCAAGAAAGAGGTCGACTACATGTTCACGCGTCAGAACACCAGTTGCGCGATGATGGACGATGCGCGGGCCACGCAGCGAACGATCCTCACGCTCGAACCGTTGCTGCGCTAATGACGGTAATGTTGGCGAGGGATCGATCGCCGCAGTGCACCCATCCCGCTGAGCGCCTCCAGTGACGCAGACAGAGCAGACCAGCAACGCGCACCGACCACCTTGCCGGGACCCTGTTCCATCGCGTGCGCAGCGCCAGCCGCCCGTGCACGGCCCGGTGATGCTGATGTACCACGCCGTGCCTTCACAGAGCCGGCGGTCGGCATGGCCTTGGGCAGTCTCGCTGGCCAGCTTCGAGCGGCAACTCGACTTTCTTCGGGCCGCGGGCTACGTCACGCCCACAGTTTCGGAACTGATGGCCGACCCGGACCGCTTGCGCGGCCGCACCGCCGTGATTACCTTTGACGACGGCTATGCCGACAACGTCGAGGCCGCCGCGGCACTCCAGCGCCGTGGCATGCGGGCCACCTGGTACATGGTTTCCGGATCCATCGGAACCGCCCCCAACTGGCCTTTCGACGGTCGCGCTGCGGGTCGGCTGATGAACGCAGCAGAGTTGCGTGATCTGCAGAACGCTGGCATGGAGATCGGTGCGCATTCGCACTCCCACCGGCGGTTGACGGAGTTGGACCCGAAAGCGCAGCGGCAAGAGGCAGCGCGTTCGAAGGCCGAACTAGAAGACCTGCTGGGCACGGAGGTGAGCAGCTTTGCTTACCCCTACGGCGCCTGCGACGAGGCATGTGCCGACGCGGTTCGGAATGCCGGCTTCCGCAGCGCCTGCACCACCGCACCGGGCTGGATGTTGCGCGACGGTGACCCCTTCCGGCTGCGCCGGCTGACCGTCTTTAATCAAGACACGCTGGGTACCTTCAGGCGCAAGCTGGCTTTTGCCTCGCATGACGTAGGTTTTCAGCACATGGCCAGGTACTGGGCACAGCGGGCGGTGCAGCGCCTGGCCGGTCGAGGTTGAACGGTGAGGGTGCCCACGGTTTCCATCGTCATGCCCTGCTACAACGCGCGTGCCCATCTGCCACGCAGCGTGGGTAGCGTGCTGGCGCAGTCGTTTCAAGACTGGGAACTGATCGCCGTAGACGACGGATCGGTGGACGACACGCGGGCGTGGCTCGCGTCGCAAGGCGACCCGCGAATTCACGTGCTGGCCCAGCCCAACCGAGGTGTCAGCGCTGCGCGCAATGCCGGGCTAGAGCAGGCGCGTGGCGAGTACATCGCTTTTCTGGATGCCGACGACACCTGGGAGCCTGACTTCCTGGCTGTGATGCCCGCAGCGCTCAGCAGCCGAACCGACGCCGTGCTGGCGTACTGTGGCTGGCAGAACCTGGGCTTGCCCGGCGGACAGGGGCAGCCCTTCGTGCCCCCCGACTACGAATCGCCGGCCAAGGAAGAGGCTCTCTTCTCCAACTGCCGCTGGCCCATCCACGCCGCACTGGTGCGGCGCCAGGCGGTGCTGGCGGCCGGCGGCTTCGACACCGCCTTGAAGAATGCGGAGGACTATGCGCTGTGGCTGCGGGTGGGCACCACCGCGCCCATCGTGCTCGTGCCCCGCGTCATGGCTTACTACCATTTCCACGGCGATACGCAAGCCTCGGCGCAGGTGGCACGGGCGGCCATGCATCACTTGCGTGCGCAACAGCAGTATCTGCGTGAACGGCCACAGTTTGCTGCCGCAGTGGGGGCGCGGCGGGTTCGCGAGCTCACCCTGGGCAAGCTGCTCGCACGAGGTTACGAGCGTTACTGGAAGCGTGACTTGCATAACGCCCGCCCGATCTTCCGTGCGGTGATGATTCGAGGCTATGGCACAGTGACAGACTGGCTGTACATGCTGCCCGCGATGCTGCCAGAGCCTTGGCACCGCCGCCTGCTTTCGATGCGCGACCGTGGCTGACATCTCGAGCCAGCCGGGCATATGTCGGGGCCGGGCGTTGGCACGCTCCCGTCCCGGCGGCACACGAACTGCTATCCCAAGATGCCATTGCTCACGTTTGCCTTCTGTACCTACAACCGCGCCGATCGCCTGGAGAACCTGGTGGCGGCCATGCGCGCCCAGCGCTGCCCGATACCGTTCGAGATCCTGGCGATCAACAACAACAGCCAGGACAACACCGAAGAGGTGCTGGCCCGGCTGGCCGCCCAGCCGGGCGCCCCGCTGCGCTGGGTGACCGAGCCCGTGCAGGGCATCGTGGCAGCGCGCAACTGCGGCATCGCCGAGGCCCTGGGCAGCGACATCCTCGTCTACATCGACGACGACGAGATCCCGCTGCCCGGGCTCATTGCAGCGGCGGCCGACGCCATCCTGAACGAGGGTGCGCAGTGCGCTGGCGGCCGGGTCGAGATGGACTTCACGTCCGTGCCCCGTCCACCCTGGCTCGAGGATGACGTGCTGGGCTTCCTTGCAGCAGTCGATCACGGGCCGACGCCGTTCTGGATCAAGGACATCTCCACGCCGATCTGGACCGCCAACGTCGCCTACGACATGCGCCTTTTCCGCGAAGACGCCAGCCTGCGTTTCGACAAGCGCTACGACCGCATCGGAAATGTTGCGGGTGGCGGCTCTGACGCGATCATGTTCCGCGCGTGGGTCGAGCGCAAGGCGCGAATTCGCTACCGTCCAGACATGGCGGTGCTGCACGCGGTCGAGCCATGGCGGCTGCATCGGCGGTATTTCATCAAGCTGCACTACCTGGCGGGCATACGCAGACAACACGACCTGCCTCGCTTCGAGCGCACGTTCTTCGGTGTGCCTCCCTTCATGCTGGTTCAGTTCGGCAGGCATATCGCAAAGGCCGCGGCCATGTATGCATTGCAGCGCAGCGGGCGGCTGCGACAGGCCATGAATGCCAGCCACGCACTGGGATTGATGGTCGGGCTGCGCCGCCGACGCGCTGCCCGGCCGGTGAGTGGGGCCACCGCGCCAAGACAATGACGCACTGTAGGAAGCGTGACTTGCGCAACGCGCGTTGTGTCTTTCGAGCGGTCACACGCCAGGCTCTGGCACAGAATCCGTTCGGATGCCTTTGCTCACATTTGCCTTCTGCACCTACAACCGCGCCGACCGCCTGCCGAAGCTGGTGGCCGCCATGCGGGCGCAGAGCTGCCCGTTGCCATTCGAGATCCTGGCCGTCAACAACAACAGCAGCGACGACACGGCTGCCGTCCTAGACGGGCTGGTCGGTCACGCGGGCGCGCCGCTGCGCTGGGTGACCGAGCCCGTGCAGGGCATCGTGGCGGCGCGCAACCGCTGTGTTGCCGAGGCGCTGGGCAGCGACATCATGGTGTTCATCGACGACGACGAGTTGCCGCAACCCGGTCTGCTTGCCGCGGCGGCCGACGCCATTCTGAGCGAAGGCGCGCAGTGCGCCGGGGGCCGCATCGACGTAGACTTTTCGACGTTGGCGCGCCCCTCATGGCTCGGGGACGAGTTGCTCGGCTTCCTGGCCGCCGTCGACCACGGCTCAAGATCCTTCTGGATCTCGAACGACGACACGCCGGTCTGGACGGCCAACGTGGCCTACGACATGCGCCTGTTCCGCGACGACCCCAAGTTGCGCTTCGACAAGCGCTATGACCGCATCGGCAAAGGGGCCGGCGGTGGCGAGGACGTGATGATGTTCCGCGGCCTGCTCCAGCGCGGCGCCCGTATCCGCTACCGGCCGGACATGGCGGTGCTGCACGCCGTGGAGTCGTGGCGACTGAAACGAGGATACTTTCTTGACCTGCACTACCGGGCGGGCAGGCGGCAAGCCCATTTAGAACTGCCCGACTACCCGCGAACCGTGTTCGGAGTTCCGCCATTCATGGTGAACCAGTTGCTGCGGCACTGCTGGAGCACGTTGCGAGTAGCTGCCGCCGGCCGAGGCGGCGCCGTGCGTCAAGGAATGAACGCAAGCTTCGCGCTGGGCTCGATCATCGGCTACCGTGAGCGTGCGCGGAAGGCTGCGGGCTGAACGGAGATGAAGACCCCGGCCCTCCCGTCTCCGCTCCGGCAGGCATCGTGCGACCCCTGCGCGCCATGCCCAGGGTAAGCGTCGTCGTTCCTTCATACAACGCGGCCGCCTTCGTCGCACGCGCGGTTGACAGCGTGCTGGCGCAGACTTGGCGTGACCGGGAGCTGATGGTGGTCGACGACGGCAGCACCGACGACACGCTAGCGGCGCTGGCAAGGTACGGCCAAGCGCTGCGAGTCCTGCCGCAGGCCAACGCGGGCCCGGCCGCCGCACGGAACCACGGTCTCGCCCACGCCACCGGCGACTACGTGGCCTTCCTGGATGCTGACGACTGGTGGGAACCGGCAAAGCTGGCCGCGCAGGTGGCACTGCTCGACGCGAACCCCGAGATAGGCTTCTGCTCCACCGCCACGCGGGTGGTGGACACGGCCGGCCACACGGTCGGCGACTGGCCCTGCCGGCCCGACGCCGGGCCGCTGCCCGACGCCTTGTTCATGAATGGCGCACTCGTCAGCGGCTCCACCTCCGGCGTGCTGGCGCGCCGCGCCCTGGTAGTGGCGGCAGGTGGCTTCGACGAGCAACTGCGCGGCTTCGAAGACCCCGACCTGTGGATCCGGCTGGCGGCGCGGGCCGGCTACGCCTGCATTCCGCAGCCTCTGACCGTGGTGGTGCGCACGCCCGGCAGCGTGAGCAGCCACCTGCCGAACATGCGCAAGGCCACGCTGGCCTCGTACCGCAAGAACCGCGCGCTGCTGCCGGCGGCCAAGCGCGGCACCTTCTGGCGCGCCGCCTGCGCCGGAGCCCTGACGGACTATGCCAAGACCGCTTGGCGTGCGGGCGACCGGCGGCACGCCTGGGCCTGGACACTGGAGGCGCTGGCGCGCGCACCGTTGGGCCGTGGCCGCCTGGCGTTGGGGCTGCTGGTGGCCATGATGCGCGGCGAACGGCTTTGACTGCGGCGTGTCATTGGTCAGCCCCAGCATGAGCGCAGGAACACCCCTGGTCACCGTCGTGATCCCGGCCCGCAACGCGCAGGCCTGGCTGGCCGATTGCCTGGACAGCGTGCGCGGCCAGTCGGGTGACTTTGCGCTGCAGACCGTTGTCGTCGACGACGGCTCCACCGACGCCACAGCCGACATCGCCCGCCTGCAGCCTGGCGTGACGTGCCTGACCCAGCCCCAACGCGGGCCTAGCGCGGCGCGCAACGCCGGCAGTGCCGCGGCGCAGGGCGAGTTCATCGCCTTCCTGGACGCCGACGACCTGTGGCCGCCGGGCAAATTGGCCGCCCAGTTGCACATTCTGCGCCAGTCACCCAGCGCAGCCCTGGTGTTCGGAGACTGTCGCCAGTTCGACTCAGGGGGGCCGTGGCCACGCACCGAGCTCGAGGCGGGTGACCGCGGCGCAGTGGCCTGGGGTAGCGGCCCGCTGGTTCCCGACGCCTACGCGCGCCTGCTCCACGACAACTTCATCACCACCGGCTCGGTGGTGCTGCGACGCGCGGTGCTGGCGGATGTGGGCGGCTTTGCCGAGGATCTGCACTTGGTGGAAGACCTGGACCTGTGGTTGCGCATCGCGCGCCGGCACCCCATCTCCTGGTGCGATCATGTGTGCCTGCTGCGCCGCCGGCACGCCGCCAACACCTCACGCGACGCCGAAGCGATGGGCCTGGCCTTTCTGGAGGTGCTGCGCCGGCAGGTCGCAGACGACATCTCCGGCAACACTGCACCCGCCGACATGGGTCGCCTGGTGGCCGACGAGTACCTGCATCTTGCCGAACTGGCGCTGTCCCGTGGCCAGGTGGGGCTGGGCCTGCAGCGGGCCTGGCAAGGCCTGCGTGCCCGGCCCGCCCCCCAGGTGCTGTGGCGCGCAGGCAAGGCGGCAGCCAAGGTGGCCATGGGCCGCGGCAGGGATCCGGCATGACGCCCGGCGGCGGTTTCTGCGGACTGTTCCAACCGGCCGGCACCGCCTCAGCGCTGCCGCTGCCGGCGGCCCGCTCAAGCGACGGCGCCCTGCAAGTGGCTGCTTGGCCAGCGCAAGGCCTGGCGCGCGGCATCGCCATGGCCGATGCGGAAGGCATGGCCTTCCACGGCGAGCTCCATAACCGGGCCGAGCTGTGCCGCCAGCTGGCGCTGCCGGAAGCCACGCCGCTGCCACGCCTGCTGCGGGCCGGGTGGCAGCACGGCGCAGAGACTTGGCTGCCGCGCCTGGACGGCGTCTTCGCGTTGGCCCTGCGCGATGGCAACGCGCTGGTGCTCTACAGAGACCCGTCTGGCCTGGGCCCGCTTTATACCCACACAGCGCACGGCGGGCAGATCGCATTCGCCACTCACCTGGACACGCTGCTGCGCCTGCCAGGGGTCGAACGGCGGCTGGCGCGGCGCTCACTGCACGAATACCTGCGCTTCCTGGACATCTCCGCTCCCAACACGCTGTACGAGGGTGTGGTCGCCGTGGAACCGGGGCAGTTGCTACGCTGGTCTGCCGCGGGCGTCGAAACGCGTTCCTGCCCGACGCCGGGCAACGACGAAGCACCCGCCGCGAGCTTTGCACAGGCCGTGGAGATGCTCGACGCCCACCTGCAGCGCAGCGTGCAGGCGCGGCTGGCCGATGCCGGGCCCGCGGCAGCATTCCTGAGCGGCGGCGTCGATTCGACGCTGCTGTGCGCGCTGGCCGCCCGTTGCCGCCCGGATACCACCGCGGTCACTGTCGGCTTCGAAGGGGCCGCCTACGACGAAACCCCAGTGGCGCAGCGTATCGCCGCGCACCTGGGCCTCAGGCACGAAGTGCTGCGCTTCGGCAGGCGTGACTATCTGTCGGCCTTCGAGCGCCTGGGCCGCCAGCTGGAGCAGCCGATGGCCGACCCGGCGACGCCGGCCACGCTGCTGGCATTCGAGCACTGCGCCAGCCGTTTCGACACCGTGCTGGACGGCACCGGTGCCGACGAGGCGGTGGGCATGATGCCGCCGCGGCACGTGCGGCTGGCGGTGGCGTATGCCAGCCTGCTGCCGCACGGGCTACGCTGCAGGCTCACCGGCGTGCTGCGCGCGGCGCCCAGGCTGGCCGGCCACGCGCCGTTGTTCGACTTCGAGCACCCGGCCGATACCATGATCCGCTGGAACGGCTTCACGCGGCGCGAGATCGAGGCGCTCTGCGGGGAGCCGGTGTCGTTTGAGCACACCCGGTTCTACAGGACCTTTTCGGGCCACCCGCGCGGAGCCCACTTCGAGCGCTACAGCGCTCTGGTGAGTGGCATGCCCAGCGACCGGCTGAGCCAGGCGGCACTCGTGAGCGGCCTGAGCGTGCGCTACCCGTTCTGCGACCCACAGACCGATCGCTTCCTGAGGCAACTTCGCACCGAATACAGGTATTTGCCAGGGCAGCCCAAACGCATCCTGCGCGCGCTCCTGGCACGCTACGTTCCGACACCGCGCTGGGACGGGCCCAAGCATGGATTCAACTTCCCGTTGTCCGATTTCCTTGCCGCCCAGGACTATCTGGTCGTGCGGCGCTACCTGGACGTGGAACGCTGGCGAAGACTGGAATTGCTGTCGCCTGGCAAGGTGCAGCACTACGCCCAGAGGTTCATGGCCGGAGAC
>CAYJQA010000044.1:16694-17105 GCA_964372065.1 uncultured Litorilinea sp. | reverse complement strand
CCCGCGCTCCCCGGCTATCTGCCGGGTAACGGTGTCCTCTTCATCGTGCTCGACGGCGACGCCTTTCGGCCCTGGGCCGACTATCTCCGCACAGCGGACGAACTGGCGGAGCGCGTCCGCCACACGCGCACCGCGCCCGGCTTCGACGAAGTCCTCCTACCCGGCGCCATCGAGCAGCGCAACGAGGCGGCGCGGCGCGCCACCGGCGTTCTGGTGGATGACGCCACCTGGCAATTGCTGGTCGAAGACGCGGCCGCCTACGCCGTCCCGGTGGACGCCTAGCCGGCCGCGGCCGTGACGCCGCTGGCTCACGCGCCGTCGCGCTAGCCTCGCACCCGTTCCACCCACGCCAAACCGCATAACACCGCCACTTGCCGGTCGGGGCCGTAGCAAAAAAGTCAATAGCCCGAC
>CAYJQA010000044.1:8336-16684 GCA_964372065.1 uncultured Litorilinea sp. | reverse complement strand
ACAACCCCCCCCGGGGGGGGGGGGTGTTTTCAAAAATACTCCAACCCCCCCGACCGCTTTCGCGCGCGCATTCGACGTCGCGCGGCTACGCAAAATGCCCCGCGCGGACGGATCGAACGACCGATGAATGATTGTCTGCCGAGCAGTAAAGTGGAGCCATACGGAGACAGTCTCCGGTCGAAGCGGACGAAACATAGTGGCTCGGTATTCACCGATTATCGGCGAATCCGGTTCAGACGGACATAAAAATGCTTGGAATGCGCAGCATGTTGGCTCAGGTTCTCCGGTTGCACAAGCTGTTTCCCATTGTCCCCCTCATCGTCTGGTTGGCCGTATTCGCACCGACCGTTTGGGCCGCAGGGCCGGACGCCACCGTGCGGCTGCTGATCAAACGTGACCCGACCGCCGTCACCACCGCCGGCGCACTGCCTTTTGCGGTCGGCGAGGATGACATGGGCCAGGGATGGACCGCCGTCGAAGTGCCCGCCGGACAAGAAGCCGCCGCGCTCGCCCAACTCCAAGCCGATGCCACTATCCTTGAAGCAACGCCCGATTACCCGCTGGAAGTCGCGGCCAGCCCCGACGATCCGGACTTCACCGCCGGTTCGCAGTGGGGCCTCCGCCAGATCGGCGCCGACTTGGCCTGGGAGTTCAGCCAGGGCGCGGGCATCGTCGTGGCGGTCGTCGACTCCGGTATCAGCCCAAACCACCCCGACCTGGTCGACCAGCTTGTCCCCGGCTACAATTTCGTGAACGACAATACCGATACCAGCGACCAGTGCGGGCATGGCACGCATGTCGCCGGCATCGTCGCAGCCGCCGGGCGTAACGACATCGGCGGCGTCGGCGTCGCCTTCGGGGCGAAGATCATGCCCGTCAAAGTGATGACCGCCGACTGCTCCGGGACCTACAGCCGCCTCATGCAGGGTATCGCCTTCGCCGTAGAGCAGGGCGCGGACGTCATCGTGATTACCTCCGGCGGCGGTTTCGACCACAATGGGCTGCATGCAGCCGTGCAGGCCGCGCGCCAACGTGGCGTGTTGGTCGTGGTGGCAGCGGGCAATCGTGGCACCGACCAGCCCTTCTACCCCGGTTCGTACGATGAAGCCTATACGGTAGCCGGGACGACCACAGGCGACTACGTCTTTGACAAGTCCACCTTTGGGCCGCAGATTGACATTTCGGCGCCTGCCACCCGCATCCACAGCACCTACGTCTCCGACACCGGCGAGCCGACCTACGCCTACATGACCGGCACCTCGATGGCGGCCCCGCACGTGGCCGGGTTGGCCGCTCTGGTCCTCTCTCTCGACCCGGAACTGGCGCTAGTCGACCTGGAGGCCACGCTCAACCAAACCGCCGACGACCTGGGCGACCCGGGCAAAGACGTCCACTTCGGCAACGGGCGGATCAACGCCTGGCGCGCCGTGTGGGCTGTCAACCCCACCGCGGGCAACCTGCGCCCCGGCAACGCTCGGATTCCGTCGCCCAGCGAGCTTAACCTGCACCACGCCACGGCGGCAGCGGCCAACGGCGGTATCAGCGTCGAGTGGCAGCTTGCCTTCGCCATGAAGGACGCCACCATCGTCGTCTACAAATCGCTGGTCCCGGAGTTTGCGGCGGGCGTCGACATCGCCGAAATGCCCGCCATTGCGGCCGACGGCGCCCTCGCGGGGACTGTGCTCGACAGCAATGTGACCCCTGGCACGACCTACTACTACTGGTTGGCCCTGGCCGACCGCAGCGTGGAGACTGCGATTTCGCCCATGCTGAGTGCAGTCGCCGCCGCCGCCACACAGCCTGCTGCCTCAGGCGGCTTACTCCTGCCGTATCTCCAGGTCGCCGGCCAGTAATCATCACCCGCACCCAATCAAAAAGGGCCGATCCGCATAGGACCGGCCCTTTTTGTTTTGCCGCGCGCCAACCCGTCGCGGCCGTCAGGCGCGCTCTAGCCCGAAGATAGCCGTCGTCGCCAACAAGTTCTTGAAGCGCCCGACTTGGACCCGCCGTCCCCGCATCAAGTAGACTTCCTCGCGGATTTCCACCTCGATGAGGCGGCAGAAATGGGCAAAATCCGTGATGGTCAGCGCCTGCCAGCGGGGGCTTTCGTACCACGCCTGCGGCAGATCTACCGCACTGGGGATGCGGCCGGTGACAAACAAATGCAGCCGCGCCTGCCAGTAGCCCCAGTTCGAGAAGCTAACGATGGCGCGGTTGCCGACGCGCAGCATCTCTTCGATGACCCGCGCCGGGTTATCCAGAAAGGGCAGCGTTTGGCTCAGGACTACATAGTCAATGCTGCCGGACGGATAGTCCGCCAGACCCTCCTGCAAATTGCCCTGGCGCACGCTCAGACCGCGCCGCACGCATGCCAGCACCCCCGCTTCGCTCAGCTCAATGCCGCGGCCTCGCACCTGCTTGTGATGGCGCAGAAAGTCGAGCAGCGCCCCATCGGCGCACCCCAAGTCCAGCACCTTAGATCCCACCGGGATCAGATCGGCGATCACTTGCAGGTCGGGACGCAGTTGCTCTGCCGGGCGCTGCGCCTCCGGCGGTCGCACGGGGGTCAAACCGCGGCTCCCATCCGTTGTCCGGCGCTCACCGGCTCAGGCTCCGGCAGCGCCACGCCCTCTTCACGCACCAGGCGGCTGAGGAAACTGCTCAACAACTTGGTCATGGTGTCGACTTCCAGCAGGAAGGCATCGTGCCCCCAGGTGCTTTGGATGTCCAGATAGGTCACATCCGCGCCCACGGCCGTCAATGCGCTCACCAGGTCCTTACTGTGGTAGCTGGGATACAGCCAGTCGCTGGTAAAGCTGACGACCAGGAACTTAAGATGGGCTGAATCCACAAACGCCGCGGCCAGCGAGCCGGTGGGCTGGCTCAGGTCGAAGTAGTCCATCGCCTTGGTCACATACAGGTAGCTGTTGGCGTCGAACCGGCGCGTGAAGTTGTTGCCGTTATACTTCAGATAGCTCTCAATCTCGAACTCGGTGTCAAACTCGTAGCCGTAGCGTTCTATACCCCGCAGCCGCCGGCCAAACTTCTTGTGCATGGATTCTTCGCTCAGGTAGGTGATGTGCCCCACCATGCGCGCCACGGCCAGACCGGCGTCCGGTTTCTTACCGGAACCGTAGTACTCGCCGCTGTTCCAATTGGGGTCGGCATAGATGGCCTGGCGGCCCACTTCGCTGAACGCGATCAGCATGGGGCTGTGCCGCCCCGTTGTCGCCAGTGGCATGGCCGCGGCCAACCGCTGCGGGTGATGCGCGGCCCATTCCAGAACCTGCATCCCGCCCATGGACCCCCCGGCCACACACAGCAGCCGGTCGATGCCCAGATGGTCGATCAGCTTGACCTGGGCGCGCACCATGTCGCTCACTGTAACGACCGGGAAACTCATGCCGTACGGTTTGCCCGTCGCCGGATTGATGCTGGCCGGTCCGGTCGTGCCGTAGCAACTGCCCAGCACGTTACTACAAATGACGAAGAACTGGTCCGTATCAAACGCCTTGCCCGGGCCAATCGTGTCGTCCCACCAGCCGGGTTTGGGGTCGTCCGCGTCGTGATAGCCTGCCGCATGGCCGCTGCCGCTGAGCGCGTGCACGATGAGGATCGCGTTACTGCGGTCGGCGTTGAGCCGGCCATACGTCTCATAGGCGACCGTGATCGGTCCCAGCGATGCGCCGCTCTCGAGGCGCATCGGGGCGTCTTCGGCGAACGTAAAGGTCTGTGTCGTGACGAGTCCGATGGACTGCTCCAGGGTCATATCCCTCAGCTTTCGTCTGAACTGCCGGTAATGTCGCTTGCATCGCCCCAACGGTGACGTGCTCCAAGTATCTATCACCATTGGCGGGGTTGCGCCTACATGGTATCACAGTTCCGCCCGCGCACATCGCGCCGCGCGGCCTCAGCGTTCCCTCGTGGCGCTTGGGGGACCGGGGTAGAGTGTAGACAAATCGCCTGGCGGTGTCAAACGCCCCAGGGCTTGCCCGCCAGTCAGGGCGTAGCTTTTGCTGTTGCCGTCGCCGCTACGGTACAATCCCTGAGTTATGGAACATGCCCGTCAGCAACCATCCATGCGCATCGGCCGCGCCGGCCAGATGTGGCTTGTCTTCGTCCTGTTGGCGGCCTTGGTGCTCCGTCTGCACGCGCTGACGGCGCAGGACATCTGGTGGGACGAAGCGCGCAACCTGGATGTCGCCATGCGGCCCCTGGCGCAGGTAGCCGGCGCGCCCGAACTCGACATCCATCCGCCGCTCTATTTCTGGCTGCTGCACGGGTGGACTCGGCTCCTGGGCGTGGCGCCGGGACAGTCGCCGGTCGCGCTGGCGTTCGCCGGGCGGCTGCTGAGCGTGTGCGCGGGCGTGCTCGGCGTCGCGCTCACAGCGATCTTGGGACAGCGGCTTGCGCCGGGCAGGGCCGGTGGGGTCGCCGCGCTCATCGCCGCGGCGTCGCCCTTCTGGCTGGCCGAAAGCCAGGAGACGCGCATGTATACGGTCGGCTTTGCCGAGCTGGCCGTCGCCGCCATCGCCTGGCTGACGATGGCGCAGCGCGAGGGCGGACTGCCGCGGTCAGTCGCCGGACCGGCCCGCGGGCAGTGGGCGCTATTCATCGCAAGCAGCGCCGCCGCGCTGCTAACGCACTACAACGCCGTCTTTATTCTGGCAGCCTGGTACTTGGGCTGGGGCGCGACCGCGCTGTTTCGCCGTGACCGTTGGCCCGTCTTGCGGTTGGCGGTGCTGACCGGGCTGGCGACGCTGCTCCTAGTTGCGCCCGTTGCGTCCATCGCGCTCCGTCAGATTCCGGGTTATGCCAACCCGAACCTGGGCGTGCCGTCGCTCCAGGACTACTTGGCGCAGAACTGGCGCGCGTACTGGGCGGGCTACGCCTACGACCCGGCTGCCGCCGCCGGCTACGCGCCGGTGTGGTTGTGGACCACGGGCCTGTTGGCGTTGGCCGGGTTGGTCATCGCTGCCGTGCGCCGCCGGCTGCGGGCCGTCCCTCTGGGTTTCCTGCTCACGTGGGTGGTCGTCGGGACGGCGCTCTATTTTGTAGCCGTGCTGGACCGCGGCGCGTTCAACGTCCGCTACAGCAGCTTTATCACGCCCGCCCTCTATGCGTTGGCCGCGGCAGGGCTGACGGGCTGGTCGGCGCTGTGGCGACCGTTGGGCAGCGTGGCCGTCGTCGCCGGGCTGGCGCTGTGGCCGCTGACCGTGCGCGCCGATCTCTACGATGCGCGCTTTGCCCGCGAGGATGTTTCCAGCGTGGCGGACTGGCTGCGCGACCACGCGGGGCCGAACGACCTCATCTTGGTCGATCAGAAGTATCCCTTCGGCTTCTACTATGGCCGCTACGCCATCGATCCGTCCGTGACGCCGCAGGGGACCGCAGCCGCCCCCGCCCGCTATCTGTTCGTGGACATCAACACCATCGACACGCGACTGACCGAGTGGGCGGGTTCCGCGGAGCACGTCTTTTGGGTCCAGTGGTATGAGAGCGACACCGACCCGCGCCGCGCGGTTGCCTTCCTGCTCGACAAGGCCGGTATGCGCGGGGGCGAGGAGGCGTTCCAGGGCTATTCCATCGACTGGTGGACGCTCTCCCCGCCGGCGACATTCGAGCTGATGCCAAACGCCACGCCGCTGACCGTGGCCTTTCCGCCCGCCGTGCGGACGCTGGAACTCTCGCTGCCTGCTGACCCGGTCGCGCCGGGCGGGATAGCGCCCGTGGTCATCCGCTGGGAACGCGTGCCGGACGGCGAAGTGACGCGACCGCTGAAGGCGCGGGTCGCACTCTATGACGCCAACGGCGGCCGTGTGGCGCAGGCCGACGAACGGCTGTTGAACGACCGGCATGTCATGCCCGCGGCCTGGACGCTGGCCGACCGTCCGCTCAACGTCTACGGGGTTGACGTCCCAACGGAACTACCCGACGGCGCGTACGCGGTCGGGCTGCTGGTCTATGACGCCGACACGCTCGAACCGCTGGGCGTCGTCGACGCGGCCGGTACTCCCGCCGGCGTCGAAGCCAACATCGGCACCGTACGCGTGGCCGCACACTAGAGGGGGATCCATGACGACATCCACTAGACAATTGCCGCTGCCCTACCTTGAGGACGAAGCCGCCCCCCGCCCACAGGGCTTCATCCCTGTTTACGAGCCGGACTTGGGGCCGCGGGAAGAAGAATACGTTCTGAAGGCCGTACGCTCCGGCTGGATCAGCAGCCTGGGCAAATTTGTGGCCCAATTCGAAGAGTCGTTTGCGGCCTTTTGCGGCGTCGAGTACGGCATCAGCGCCAGCAACGGGACGACGGCGCTGCACCTCGCCACCCATGCGCTGGGGCTGGGCCCCGGCGACGAGGTGATCGTGCCTGACCTCACCTTCATCGCCTCGGCCAACGCCGTCCACTACACCGGCGCGCGCCCCGTCTTCGCCGACGTAGACCCGCTTACGTGGACTATCGACGTGGATGCGCTGCCCAAGCTGATCTCGCCCGCGACCAAGGCCATCATGCCTGTCCACATCTACGGTCACATGGCCGACATGGCCGCTATCCGCGAGATCGCCGGCGCGCACGGCCTGTGGGTCATCGAAGATGCGGCCGAGGCCCACGGGGCCGCCATCGAAGGGCAGCGTTCCGGCAGTTGGGGAACGGTCGGCGCGTTCAGCTTCTTTGCCAACAAGATCATCACCACCGGCGAGGGCGGCATGTTGACGACCGACGACGCCCAGTTGGCGGCGCGCTGCCGGAAGCTGCGCGACCACGCCATGCCGCCGGAACGCCGCTATTGGCATGACGAAGTTGGCTTCAATTACCGCATGACCAACCTGCAGGCCGCGGTGGGCGTCGCGCAGATGGAAACCATCGACGCCAAGATCGCGCGCAAACGTGAGATCGCTCAGTTGTATACGTCGCTCCTGACGGGGATGCCCAGCGTCACGCTGCCGGTGGAGCGCCCCGGCACGACCAACGTCTATTGGATGTACTCGATTCTGGTCGACGAGCACTTCCCCTTGACACGCGACGACCTCATCGTCGCCTTGCGCCAGGCGGGAATCGACAGCCGCCCGTTCTTTCACCCGCTGGACACGCTGCCCCCCTATCACAGCAGCGATCCGTGCCCAGTGGCGGTGCGTCTGAGCCGCCAGGGCCTCAACTTGCCCAGTTCACCGCGCCTGCGCGACGAGCAGATCGAGTTTATCTGCGCCACGTTGCGCAGGCTGGCCGAGTAGGATGCGTATGGAGCCAACCCACGCCGATGCCGGCGTCGAAGTCTCGGTGGTGCTGCCCACCTACAACGAACGCGACAACATCGTAGACCTCATCGAGGCCATCGACCACCACCTGACGCCACACGGCTGGCGCTACGAAGTCCTGGTCATGGACGACAACAGCCCGGACGGTACGGCCGCGGTCGTGCGACAGCGCTTTGGCTTGGCCGACGGCGCGACCGTGTCAGCGCCCGCGCTCGGCAACGGGCGGGGCGACGTGCGCCTGGTCGTGCGCACGTCCGACAAGGGGCTAGCCCAGGCCATCCGCGCCGGATTGCAAGCGGGCCGCGGGCGCACGCTGGTCGTGATGGACACCGACTTCAATCACGATCCGGCCATGATCCCGCAGATGGTCGATATGCTGCGCTACTACGACCTGGTGATCGGCAGCCGCTTTGTCATGCGCGGCGGCATGGAAGACGGGCTGCGCTATTTGCTCAGTTTCCTCTACAACATCGCTATCCGGGCGCTGTTCCTCATGCAGATCCAAGACAACCTGAGCGGTTTCTTTGCGGTGCGCCGCGAGCGGCTGTTCCAGTTGTCCGGTCTGTTCGACCGCATCTTCTATGGCTATGGCGACTACTTCATCCGCCTGTTGGTGGTGGCCTGGCGCAACGACTGGCGCATCCTGGAAGTGCCCGTCTTTTACATCTTGCGGCGGCACGGCGACAGCAAAACGGGTTTCTGGCGCATCTTTCGCGACTATACATTGGCGGTCCTGCGGCTCCGGCTGCGTGGGCTGTAGCCAGGTCAACCATCTATGAGATCAGTTCGCTTGTACGGCTTTGTCATCGTGTTCAGTGTGCTCGTGGCCATCTATACCATGAGCCATTCGAGCAAGTTTCACGTGGTCGACGAGGTCAGCCTCTTCAGCGTGACCGAATCGCTCGGCCAGCGCGGCAGCGTCGACACCAATGCCATTGCCTGGACCCAGTGGGTCAACAGCCCCGGCGAGGTGCTGGGGGCCTTCGGCGCGGATGGTCAAGTCTACAGCAAAAGGGAACCGGCCCGGGCGTGCGTGCCGGTGCCGGGGTATAGGGTGCTGGTGACGGGGGCGGCGAGGGTTTGGGGGG
>CAYJQA010000044.1:4507-8326 GCA_964372065.1 uncultured Litorilinea sp. | reverse complement strand
GCTGCTGACCGTCTCGCGCATGGATGTGGCGGTCGGACTGCTGCAAGGTACGCTGCTGTGGAATGGCTTCATCACGGCGTTCACCGCGCTGCTGTTATGGGCGACCGCCGGGCGCTTGGGCTACGACGACCGCACAGGCGCGGGGCTGGGCCTGCTCTTTGGCCTGGCGACCATCGCCTGGCCCTACGCCAACCAGTTCTTTGGCGAACCCATCAGCGCGCTCGGCCTGCTGCTCTGTTTCTATGGCGGCCTCGTGTGGCTGCAACGCGGCCGCCTTTGGGCGGCCCTCGTGAGCGGCGTCGGCGCGGGCATCGCGCTCGCCACCGTCACCGCCCATGCGCCGCTCATCGTGTCCCTGGCGCTCTATGGCTTGGGTACGCCGTGGCTGATCTGGTGGCGGCGGCGGGCGGCAGGCGCTCTCCAGCCTGACTTTGCCCGCTGGCTGCGCGGCGCGTTGGCCTTTGTCGCACCGCTCCTCATCGCGGGCGCGCTCCTGCTCGCCTATAACGCGGCGCGCTTCGGCAGCCCCTTCGATACCGGCTACCACTTTGACCAGGGTGAGGGCTTCAGCACGCCGCTGCTCACGGGCTTATGGGGACTGCTCGGCAGTCCCTATCGAGGCGTCTTCTGGTTCACGCCGCTGTTCGTCGCCGCCGTCGCAGCCTGGCCCGCCTTCTGGCTGCGCCATCGCGCCGAGGCCATCGTCACCGCGGCCATGAGCGTGATCCTCGTCGTGATGTACAGCATGTGGTGGATGTGGTGGGCCGGTTTCGCCTGGGGGCCGCGCTTTCTCGTCCCCTTGACGCCCTTCTGGGTGCTGTGGCTGGCTCCGTGGGTGGCCGACCTCGTCGCCAATGCCGCCGCGTATCTGCCCCACCGCGGTACGCGCCTGCCCGCCACGCGGATGAGCCTGGGCGCATGGCTGCTCATGATCCTGACCCCGCTGTCGGTGCTGGTGCAGGTCTCGGCGGTCGTGGTCAACTGGGTCAACTACGAGATCAAGCTGCGCGAGCTTTACCCAACCGACTGGGAGAACCCGCTCGCCTTCGGCCCACCGGCGCAAAGCATCGCCGACCTGCTCAACAGTCCCGTCGTCGGCCAGTGGAAGCTGATCAAGCAGAACCTCACGGCCAACACCGATCTGACCTGGCTCTGGGCCGACGGCAACGTGCAGCTACTCCTGTTCGTCGTGGGCGGGGCCGTGATCGCGACCCTGGCCGGGGCCTTGTTCCAGTGGTGGCATGCCCTGGGCAAGCCGAGTAACCAGCAGACGCAGCGGGCGCTGCCCAGCGCGCCGGTGCGCACGCTGCTGCCGGTCTTGCCGCTGCTCTTAGTGGTCGTCTGGTTGGGCGAAGCCGGGCACAATCCCCACTATGGCGACGCGGGCCGGGGTTACCGCGCCATCGTCGACGAAGTGTGCCGCATTTCCGACGGCGACGAAGCCATCGTCACGGTCGCCGCCTTTGCCTATCAGATCCCCATGAACTGGATGGGCGGCGAGTGCGCCATGGCGCTGCCCATTTACGGCTATGGCCCCAGCAGCATGGAGCACCTGGAGGCGCAGACCGTGCTGCAGCAGGTGATGCGCCGGCACAACCGGGTGTGGCTGGTGACCGGCGGACTGCCGCCCAACGACCCCGAAAACACCGTGGAACGCTGGCTCGCCACCGCGGCCTACAAGGCGAACGACGCCTGGTATGACGACTTTCGCCTGGTAGACTATGCGACGCCCACCCAACTGGCCGCCGCGCCGCTGACGCCGCTCAACGTCACGCTCGTCGGGGAAGGCACGAGCCAGATCACCATCTCCAGCGCACGCGTGTCGTCCATGAGCCTGCCCGGGCGCGCCCTGCCCGTTGAGATCACGTACCGGCTGCATGACCACAACACCTTTGACCTGCGCTGGTTTGTCCAATTGCTCCGCCCGGAAGGCCACCCCGCCGCCTTGCTCGACACCGCGCCCGACGACGGCTATACCACGTTCAGCGGTCTCCCGGCCAACACCGAGCTGGTGGAGCGCGCCGGGCTGCTGCTTCCCGACAACCTACCGCCGGGCCGCTACGAGTTGATCGCCGGGCTGTACAATCCTGCGCTGGACGGAGCGCCGCGGCTCCGCACCCTGGACGGATCCGACTCCGTGCGACTCGGCTTCGTGACAGTCCAGTAGGCGGATATGACGACACCCCCTGCCCGACCGCGTGCCAATGGAACCAGCGCAGCCGTGGACCGCGTCGCGCCCTGGCTCCTGTTGGGCCTGACGCTCGTCTTCTACGCGCCCATCCTGTTCGCCCGCGCGACCTTTCCGCCGGGTGATTTCCTGCATCACTTCTTCCCCTTTAGCCTCGTTCAGCATACGGCGTGGCTGGCGGGCGAGTTGCCCGTCTGGAATCCCTACACCTACGGCGGCCATCCGTTTCTGGCGGATGTGCAGGCCGCGGTCTACTATCCGGTCAGCAGCCTGCTCTTGCTGTTGACCCTGCCGGTCGCCGACCCCGGTTGGCGGCTCTACATCTTGCACCTGGATGCAGTGCTCCACACCTGGCTGGGCGGGCTGTTCCTCTATTGGCTGGGCCGCGACCTGACGCGCAACACGTGGGCTGGGCTGGCCGGCGGCGTCGCCTTTGCGCTGTCGGGCTATCTCACCGGTTATGCGCCGCTGCAGTTGGCCGTGCTGCGCACCGCGATCTGGTTGCCGCTGCTGTGGTGGGGACTGGCCCATGCGTGGCAGTCGCCCAATCGTCTGCGCTGGTGGCTGGTCACCGCGGGCGCGGTGGCCGCCGCCATCCTGGCGGGCCACAGCCAAACCCTGTTGCTGACCGTCTATGCGACGATCGCGTGGGTCGCGCATCTGGCGCTCGCCGTGCGCCCGCGCGACGGCCTGACGCGCGCGCGCTGGCTGGGCCTGACCGGGGCCGCCGTGGTGAGCGTCGCCGTCACGACGGCACAGTGGTGGCCCAGTTGGGAGTTCGTGCGCAGCAGCGTGCGCGCCGCCGCCGACTATGCGTTTGCGGCGGGCGGATTCCCCTGGCGTGACCTGTGGCAGTTGCTCCTGCCCGGCGTGTTGACCGAATACTCGCCGCTCTACATCGGCGCGAGCGGTGTGCTGATGGCCCTGGTCGCGATCTTTGCGGCGACCACGCGGCCGCGGCGTCTGGACGACAACACGACGCTGCCGGGCGCGCTCCTGCCCTGGCGCAGGACCGTGTTCTGCCTGGCGTTCGTCGCCGCGTTCGGGCTACTCGCATCGACCGGCGGCAACGGGCCGCTCTATCCCCTGCTCTATCGCTTTGCACCGGGTTGGGGGCTATTCCGCGGCCAGGAGCGCGCCGCCTTCTTGGTGGTGGTCGCCTTGAGCCTGTTGGCCGCGTATGGCTGCGCCCTCGCGCCGCGCTTGCCCAGCGTGGTGCGGCGGCGCGCCGCGACGCTGGGCGGCGCGCTGATCGTGGCACTGATCTACGCCTTCGGTCTGCTCTGGCAGTTGCCGGGGCGGACCGCCGTCAACCATGTGACCTACCTGATCATCGCCGCTGTCACGCTGGTCTTCGCCATGAGCGCGGCTGTGGTCTTCTTTGTCCCCGGCTGGCGTTCACAGCGCGGCGCGCTGCTGGTCGGCGTGATTGCGCTCAACCTGCTCTGGACCAATGCCGGGACCAATCTGGCCTGGGGCACGCCCTGGGCGCGCGTCACCGCGACGCCCGAAATCGCCGCCGTGCAAGCCGCCGTGCGCGGCGCTTACGGCCGCGCTGCGCGCCTGCCGGGCCGCGGGGATAACGGGTATAGCGCCGACGGCGATTTAGGGCTGGGCGCGGGGGGGGGAGC
>CAYJQA010000044.1:0-4497 GCA_964372065.1 uncultured Litorilinea sp. | reverse complement strand
AAGACGTCTGGGGCAGCAGCCCCCTGCGCCTCGCTGCCTATGATGCTCTCTTCCGCGAGTTCCCGCTGGATCGCATGTGGCGTCTGCTCGGCGTGGAGCATGTCCTGACCTGGCGGCGTGAGTTGTTAGGGCCATCCGAACTGCTGGGCGAATGGCCGCAGGTCACCGATACGACCTATCTCCACCGCCTGCCGGACGCTAATCCGCGCGCCTGGCTCGCGACCACGGTCATCGCCGCCCCCGACGACGCAACTCTGACGGGCCTAGCCAACCACCAGATCAGCCTGGACCAGGTGGCTTGGGTGGCGCAGGACGCGGGCATCACCGCGGCAGACCTGCGGCCCGCCGATGCCGCGATCCGGATCGCTCGCGTCTCGTCGCGCAGCTTTGCGCTGTCCGTGGCGAGCAGCGGCGGGCTGCTGGTCGTCGCCGAAAACTGGCTGTCCGGCTGGCGTATCGTGAACGCCGTCTGCGGGGCCGCGGCGTGCCCCGTCGCGGATGACGCGGGGCGGCCCTACCTCACGCCTGTGCGCGCCGACTTGACGCTGATTGGCGTGTGGCTGCCGCCGGGCGCGGTGTCCTTCCGGCTTGAGTATCACCCGGCAAGCGTCTTTGTCGGGCTGTGGATCAGCCTGGCGACCGCGGCGTTGGTGATGTTCGCCATAGCATGGCGGCTGGCGATGCGCCGGACGCAACGACCGTGAGCGCCTCTCGTCTGTCCCGCTGGGTCGCGCTGTCGCTACTGTGGCTGGCCTTCGCGTTGCGCGTCGCCGGTCTAGCCGCCCAGGAATTGCGCGGGGACGAGGCATTTGGTTACTTCTTCAGCCTACAGATGCCGGGCGAGATCGTCGCGCAGACGCTTGCCCTGCAAGAGCCGCACCCGGTCGCGAGCTATCTGGTCCAGCACGGCTGGCTGGCATGGGCCGGCGACAACGAGTTTGCGCTGCGCTTCCCATCCGCGTGGTGGAGCACCCTGGCTGTGGCCTTGACCATCGCCCTGGGCCGCCGCCTGTCGTTGGGCGAAGGGCAGACAGCCTTCGGCGCGCTGCTGCTCGCCCTCAGCCCCTACGCGCTCTGGCATGCCCAGGACGCGCGCATGTACAGCATGAGCCTGGCGCTGACGCTCGCCACCACCTACTGCGCCGTGCGCTTCTGGCAGACGGGACGCGCCTACGCCGCGGCGGGCTACGTTGCCGCGGCCGCGCTCGCCCTGCACACCCATTATTTTGCCGCCTATGTCCTGGTCGCCCAGGCCGTGGTCGTACTGGGTCTGGCGCTGGCAGCGCGCGCCTGGCGTCGACTGGGCCTGTTCGCCGCGCTGCAAGGAGCCGTCGCGGCGCTGATGCTCCCGTGGTTCATGGCTGCGCGGCACATTCTGGTGGGCTACACCGGCAACGGCGACTCGCCCGGTCTCGTCGCGGCCCTGACGCGTGCCCTTAGCTCGTTCGTGGCCGGCGAAGGCGCGCCCGCGGACCAACGGTTGGCCTTCGCCTGGCTTGCTGCGGCCGCGCTGATCGCGGGGATGTGGCGCTTGAGCCGGCCGCAGGCAAGCGGGCGGGCCGCGGTCTGGTGGCTGGCGGGTCTGGGACTCGGCCCGGTGCTCGCCACCTGGCTCAGCGCCCAAACGCGCCCCATCTTCGACGAACGTTATCTGGTCGCGGCCGTGGCCCCGCTCTACCTGCTCATGGCCGCCGGTGTGGTCTGGCGCGGCCGCGGCAGGCTGCTGTCGGAGATCTGGATGGGCGCGTTGGTCGCGGTGATGGTAGCGGGCCTGATGCGCTATGCGACCGACCCGGCCGCGCAGAAGGATCGCGGCTGGCGCGAGTTGGCCGCGGGTCTGGCAACGCTCGCCGCCGGACGGCCCGCCGAGCAAGTCCGGCTCGTGCAGAACTACCCCGACCCCACACTCTGGTACTACTATCGCGGGCCGGTCGACCATCTTGTGTTGCCTCCCGGCCCGCGGGACACGCCAGGCGCGGCGCGCGAAGTCGGCTGGCTGGTCGATGCGGGCGTCAGCCGCGCCATTCTGGTCGAACAGCCCGCGCCCGCGTGGGACCCCGGTGGCCTGGCCGCCGATGCGCTGGCCGCGTCCTATGACCGCATCGCCGCCACGCACCTGGGCAACTGGCCCGTGCAAATCTTCGCCGCGCCCGGCGACGCGCTAATGCCGGTCAATGTGGACTACGCCAATGGGCTGCGGCTCGCCGCCGCGGGCGTGATCCCCACAGAGGCAGTTGGCGGCGGCATCGTGGAGGTGCATCTCACATGGGACGCCGAGCACGCGAGCTTGCTTGGCACGGAGCATGTGAGCGTCCAACTGCTCGACGCTGCCGGTAGTCTGGTGGGCCAAAGCGACCAACCGCTTGGCCTGAACGACGCTCAGCGAACCCGGTCCGCGGCCTATGGTATACTGATGCCGGACGGGCTAACCGGCGATTTGCGCGTTTCGGTGGTTGTCTACGATGCCGCGACGCCGGCGTTGGCCCGCATCTTGACACAGGCCGGGGCCGACGCGACCGCGGTGGGCGGCCTGCGTTTGGTTCCCGCGCCATAGGAGGCGGTTGCATGCAGTTGTCGCTTGAACAGGTCCGGCGGCTGGTCTATGCACCGGGCGGCGTAACCCGGCAGACCGTGCTAGGCGGGTTGCTGGTCGCGGGCGCGCTGATCATCGCCCTCTTCATCGGCGTCGCGGGGCCGCTGCTCGCATTGGCCGCGGCCGTCGCGCTGGTGGGCGGCGCGCTGATCCTCGCCGACACCCATTGGGGGTTTGTCGCGCTGGTCGCCGTGGCAATGGGACTGCCGTTTGCCAGCCTGCCTTTCAGCATCGGCTTCAAACCGACCTTCCTCGACGTGGCGCTGGGCGCGCTCTTCTTCGTGTGGCTGCTGAAGCTGGTCATCGGCCAGGAACGGGAGTTCCTTGCCTCCCCGCTGGGGCTGCCGGTCGCCATCTTTATGCTGCTGGCGCTGTTCAGCTTCGCCTATGGGTTGACGCACAGCCCGGCCAACTCCTTCCTGCTGCGCCGCTTTGCCGAGATTCTGTTGGGGATTGGGCTGTTCTTTGTCACCGTCAACACCGTGCGGTCGCCGCGCGAAGTCATTTGGGTGACACGCTGGCTGATGCTGGCGGGCGGCGGCGCGGCGGTGATTGCCATCGTATTCTATGTGATCCCCGAAGCCTGGACGGTCGCCGTGCTGGACCGGCTGGCGCGCTTTGACTATCCCGGCGGCTATGGCGCGCTGCGTTACATCGAAGACGACACCGCGGGCGTCATGCGCGCCATCGGGACGGCCGTCGACCCCAACGTGCTGGGCGGGATGATGGTGCTGACCGCCTCGCTGATGGCCCCCCAGTTGGCCGCGCGCGTGCGCGTGATGCCGCGCTGGTTGGCGCTGGCGATTCTCGCCGCCGCCGTCCTCGCGCTCTATCTGACCTACAGCCGGTCGGCGCTGTTAGGATTTGGCGCGGCGCTGGCGCTGCTGGCGCTGCTCAAATACCGGCGACTCATCTGGCTCGGCGTCTTCGGGCTGGGCTTGCTGTTCTTCCTGCCTCAGACCCAAGAGTATGTCGCCCGCCTGGTAGCCGGTCTGGCCGGTCAGGACCTGGCGACGCAGATGCGCTTCGGCGAGTACAAAGACGCCCTGATCCTGATCCGCCGCTATCCCCTCTTCGGCGTCGGCTTCACGGGTGTGCCCGACATCGACCTCTACCTGGGCGTCAGTATGGTCTACCTCATCATGGCGCAGAACATGGGGCTGGTGGGGCTGGCGAGTTTTATTGCGGTCATCGTGGGCTTCTTCGGCATGGTCGCGACGGGCTGGCGATCCGGCTTCAGCCCGACGCTTGAGCCGATCATGTTGGGGCTTTCGGGAGCCGTGGCCGGCGCGCTGGTCAGCGGGATCTTTGACCATTACTGGTTCAACATGACCTATCCGCATATGACCGTGCTGCTGTGGCTTTATCTGGGCCTGGCGGCCGCGACCATTTTGGTCCAACGAACTGTGACTACGACGCACACGGCCCGCCCACTCGCGGGCCGGGCAATCAACGGACGGTGAGCATCATGAGTGAAAGCAACGTCACCAGTAACGAGTTTGGCACGATCCGGCTGGACCCGACCCCCATCACCGGCAGCCAACTGACGCGCGGCCGCCGTCCGGAGTGGCTGCGCGTGCGCGCCGGCGACAGCAACCCCAAGTATCAGGAACTGCGCGGACTCTTTCGCGGCAAGCACCTGCACACCGTCTGCGAAGAAGCCATGTGCCCCAACATCGGCGAGTGTTGGGGGCGAGGCACGGCGACCTTCCTGCTCATGGGCGACACCTGCACGCGCAGTTGCGGCTTCTGCAAGATCAAGACCGGCCGCCCCGGTCTGTTGGACCCGGACGAGCCGCGGCGCATTGGCGAAAGCATCGCTGCCATGGGGCTGCATCACGCCGTCCTCACCAGCGTCAACCGCGACGAACAGGCCGACGGCGGCGCGTGGGTCTTTGCCGAAA
>CAYJQA010000043.1:565-17250 GCA_964372065.1 uncultured Litorilinea sp. | reverse complement strand
GGCGGTATTACTGGCAGGTGGGCGTCAACGGCTGCACCTATCCGACGCACAGCCTCGGCCCCTGTTTACAGTGGATCAAAGAGCGCCCCAGCCGAATTTCGTGCATCGGCACCGGGCGCTGGACTGACCCGGAGCACGTGATGGAAGATACCGTGCTGCTGCTTTGCAAGACGGCGACGGACAAGCTGATGCGGGTTCGCGTAGATATGCTGTCGCGGCGGCCCCACGCCATGACCAACTACAGCCTGCAAGGGACCCGCGGCGCGTATGAAAGCAGCCGCCGTCCCGGCGAGCCAAGCTGGGTGTGGGTGGCGGACCGCTGTCACGACCCGAACACGTGGGTCCCCCTTAGCGATTTCGAGGACGAGTTTTTGCCGGAATTTTGGCGCAATCCGCCCGCCGCGGCGTTGGCGTCGGGGCATGGCGGCGGGGATTACTTCGAGGTGATGGACTTCGTCGACGCGGTACAGGGGCGCAAGCCGCCGACCGTGGGCATCGACGCGGCGATGGATATGACGCTGCCTGGGCTGGTTAGCCAGGAGAGCATCCGGCGCGGGGGCGAATGGCTGGACGTGCCGGATTCGCGGGTATGGTAGCCGGAAACGAGGAGCGATGAACGTGCATGAAGCGCGCACTAACGTGATTGGACATACTTTTCCTTTGCTGGAGGTGCGCGGGGACGCGTACGAGTTGGGGTATCAGCACGGCAGCCAAGCCGCGGCGATGGTCGAGCGATACTTGCGGTTGACCGAGCGACTGACGGGGCTGAGTCGCGACGTGCTATGTCGCCGCGCGATGATGTTCTTGCCCTACATCGAGGCGTTGAGTCCGGCGTATGTGACCGAGGTGCGCGGGTTGGCCGACGGCGCGGGGATCAGCTTTGCGGAGGCGCTGCTCTGCCAAGCGCGGGCTGAGGCGGGGCGCGTGCGGGAGGGCGGCTGTACGGCTTTTGCGCTGCAAGGCGCGGCCACGGCGGACGGGGGATTGCTGGCCGGGCAGAATCAGGACCTGGAGGCGGAGTACGCCGACGTGGCGATTCTGCTGCGCGTGCAGCCCACGGACGGGCGGCCGCGGGCGCTGATGTTCACCTTCGCCGGGCAACTGGGCTATTCGGGGATGAATGAGCACGGGTTGACGCATTTCGCCAACGCGCTCTATGATGCACCGTGGCGGCCCGGTCTGCCGCATTATCCCCTCAAGCGTGTCATGCTGGAGCAGCGGCGGGCCGACGACTGTGTGGCGCTGCTGGCGGCGCATCGCACGTGCTCGGCGGCGAATGCGCTGATCTGCGACGGCGACGGCGCGGTGCGCGATGTGGAAGTGCGGCCCGAGGGTATCGCGGTCTTTCGCGACGACCATCCCGATTGGGTGGTCCACGCCAACCACTATCTGACGGGCGAATTTGCGCCGCATGAGACGAACTCGCTGGCGGACTCCTGCCCGCGGCTGGACCGTATGCGGGCGTTGGTGCGGGCCGAGTGGGGCGCGATCACGGTGGCGAGTATGCAGCGCATCCTGGCCGACCATGCGGGCGAACCGGCGGCCATCTGCCGCCACGGCGCGACGGGGATGCACTCGATCTCCGGCTATATCGCGCAGCCGGCCCAACGGCTGCTGCACGTGCGGCGCGGGCATGGCTGTCTGGGCACGTGGACGACGTACGAAGTGTGACGGTTGCTGTCAAACTGAGCGTAGTGAGGAATCCCGTTCAGCCCTGCGCCAGGGGATGCTGCGCTCCGCTCAGCATGACAGTTAGGTGATACCTGTTTAGCTCCCCAACCCATAGAAGGAAGCAACCCATGCGACTTGCCACGACGGGGCTGTTGCCCGCGGACTTGCGCCAGGTGGACGACGCGGTGGCCCAGCGGCTGCGCGCCGAAGGATTTGTCGGCTGCTCCTGTTTCTTCCCGGACCCCACCGCGCCGACCGTCGCGGAGCTAGACCGGCTGCGCGATACACTGGCGCGGGCGGGCGTGGGTGTGGCCCAGGTCAACGGGCGGTATGAGTGTCTGGTGAACCCGGACGAGGGCTTGCGGCGGCAGGGGATCGCGACCCTGCACGCGGCGGTGGCAGTCTGCGCGCGCCTGCGCGGGGACAATCTCTATATCCGGCCCGGCTCGCTCAACCCCGGCGGGCATTGGTGGCCCCATCCGGACAACCATCTGCCCGCGACGCTGGACCGGCTGGTGGATTCGCTGCGCCAAGTGGCCCACGTGGCGCAGGAGGCCGGCGTGATGTTGGCGGTGGAAGGGCACACGGTGTCGCCGCTGGACACCGCCGCGGTGGTGCGCGACGTGATCGACCGCGTCGGGTCGCCCAATCTCAAGTTCAACGTGGACCCGGTGAACTTTGTGGCCTGCGTCCAAGATGTGTACCACTCACGGCGGGTGCTGGACGACCTGTTCGACACGCTGGGTGATGTGAGTTGGGCGGTACATGCCAAAGACATGGCGCTGGAAGACAAGCACGTGGTCCACATCACCGAGGTGGTCATGGGCCGCGGGCGCATGGACTTGGGCTATATGCTGCGGCGTTTTCAGACGGCGCGGCCTGACGGCTATGTGATCGTCGAGCATCTGCCCGATGCGTTGGTCCCCGAAGCGCGCGATGCGCTGTTGGCGGCAGGTGAGCAGGCGGGTGTCTTCTGGCATGACCATCCCCACACACTGGAGTAAGGAACCGATGAGCGAGGCGCGTTTTCCGGGTGATCTGACGGGCAAGGTGATTTTGGTGACGGGCGGAGCGCAGGGCATCGGCGGGGCCGCGGCGCGGCTCTGCGCCGAGCGCGGGGCGCAGGTGGTGATTGCGGACTGGAATCCGGCGCAAGGCAGCACGGCCGCGGCCGCGCTGGTGAGCGAAGGGCGGCAGGTCACCTTCGTGCAGGTGGATGTGCGCGATCCCCGGCAAGTTGAGGCAATGATGACCGGCGTGCGGACCGCCTATGGTCGGTTGGATGTGCTGGTGTGTGCGGCGGGGATCTTCCGTGGCGCGTTTACGCCGCCGGATGAGTTGGCGATCGAAGACTTTGAGGCTGTGGTCGACGTCAACCTGAAGGGCGTCTTTCTCTGCACCAAGTACGCCATGCCGCTGTTTGACGCCGGCGGCAAGGGGACGGTGATCATCGTGGGTTCCCCCGCAGGCGTGACCGGGGCCAGCGGGTCGCTGGCCTACGGCGCGAGCAAGGGCGGCGTCAACGGCTATGGGATGACGCTGGCGCGGCACATTGCCGACCGCCACGTGCGGGTCAACGTGCTCGCACCGGGCGGGATCAACACCGAATTAAAGCTGGGGGTGGTTGCCGCCGATGCCCAAAAGCATGGTCGCGCCGTCGAGGCGGCGTTGGAGGAGGCGCGCCAATCGCTGGGCGACCCGGTCGGCGTGGGCCGCGTGATCGCGTGGCTGGCGTCGGACGAGGCCAACTATGTGCGCGGGACGATGTATACGCGGTAGGGTATCGAAGGCGAAGAAACAACAACAGCCCAGAAGTTGATTGGGCTTCAGCGGCGCGCGGTCGCGGGATCAGGTGAGGCCGCTAAGAGCATTGGGCGATTTCCGGCCCACAGCAGTAGGCCGATGTAGATCAGATCAAAGACGGAGCAGAGAACACCAACTACGGTGATGAACAAGCTCTGTTCAATCATCCCGAACAAGATCGTGGGCGCCAGCGTGCCGATCCATTTGGCGACTGCGATCAGCAGGGTTTGCCCCTCGACTCCCCTGCGGGAGACAAGCATACTGATGAATAGCACGGACATGAGCAGGTTCTGGAGGAAGGCCGAGTAGCGCGCGCCTCCGTGGACGCCGAACTCGTAGACAAAGATCAGTTGCAGCACGAACGCGGTGATAAACACTAGCACGCTCCAGCCAACGAAGACGTTGGTGGAAAAGGCTTGCGGCCAGTAGCGGCGGCCATAGCGAAAATAGGTGTAGACGATCCCAATGTCAAACAAGGCCCAACAGGCATTGATGATGCCTTGCAGCGATGGCCCAGCGGCAAGGGAGTGGTAGGCGTAGAGCGCCTCCCAGCCCAGGTTCAAACCCAGGGCGAAGAGGGGCATGGCATAGGTCTTGTCCTTGAGGCCAATCCGGATGGCATCGATATACACCAGCGTCCATGCTATGCCACTGAGAAGAGTCAGAAAGTTATCCATGGCGATTCCTCTGCCGTAGAGTACGTGCGCGGGACGATGTATACGCGCTGATCGTCCCGCGCACGTTACGGGCGTGGATTACCCCTGCCACTCGTAGAAGTGTTTGGGCGCGCGCTTGAACGCGCTGGGGTCGCGGTTGACGTCGCACGCGCCGCCGGTGTCCACCTGGATGATCTGGGCGCTGACAGGGGCATAGGCGGCGCGCGGCGCGACCGTGCCTTTGGCGACCAGGATGCGCTGCTGCTGCGGGACGATGCCCACGCAGGTGATTTGATGGATGCTCATGGGCGGGGTGCGCAGGGTGTTGAGCACCAGCAGCCCGCCCTTACCCGGCCCCGTGCGGTTGACTTCCACGACCGCGGTCAACCCCTGATTGAAATAGCGACCACCGCCATGCCGGCGCTCGGTTTCTTCGTAGGAGCCGTCATGTAGCGTACGCACGCGTCCGGCGATGGGCAGCGTGGGGCCGTGGATGGCGTCGCTCTTGCCGCCGACCTGGAGCAAGACGGTCGCGCCGATGCCCGCGGCGTAGCAGGCTTCCACCGACGCGGGGTCCCAGATGGTGACGACCCACCCGTCGGCTTTCTGGGCGAGCAACTGCTCCAGGATGATGGTGGAATCAGCCGCGGAGCCGCCGCCGATGTTGTCGCCCATGTCAAAGAGGGCGACGGGCGTCTGCGTGGCGTGCATGGCCTGGCGCACGGCTGCGGCGGCGTTGGGCAGGTCGGGTTTGAGTTGGTCACGCACGGCCCACATCATATCGGCGAGTTGTTGGGCCTTGCGCTGGGCCAGTTCACGGTCGCCGTCGGCGACGACGACGATGGACGGCCCCATATACGGCACGTCGGCGTATTGGTAGCCGGCGGCGATGCTGACGGCTAGGATGCCCGGCTCGCTTTCCATCGCGATGGCGGCCTGCATGATGGGCTGCATGGGCGGCAGGCTGGTGTTGTGGAAGGCAATGTTGAACAGCACGGGCGGCTTGACCAGCGCGGTGACCGGCTTGACGTCGCCGCGGATGGCGCGTGTGAGTAGCTCGGCGGCCTGGAGTCCACGCTCACGCTGGTCGATGTGCGGGTTGGTCTTGTAGATGATCAGGGCGTTGGCGTCTTGGGCGATGGAGGGCGGCACATTGCCGTGATAGTCGTGGGTGACGATGATGGGGAAGTCCGGCCCCATCAACTCGCGCACCCGGCGCACGGTTTCGCCGTCGGCCTGAGGATAGTCCTGCGCGACCATCGCGCCGTGGAGGGCCAACAGGAGGCCGTCTACCTTGCCTTGCCCGGCGCGCATTTGTTTGAGAGCGTCCAGAATCTCGCCGACGATGGTCTCATACGCTGCGCGCGTCACCGTGCCGGATGGCGTGGCGTTGGCGGAGAGGATGGGGGCCAGATCGAAGTCGTATTCCTCGGAACCGGCGATGTAGCCCGCGATCTCGTGAAAGGTCGGCGCATGGTACTCGACAAGCGCCTGTCCGCGCTGGATACTGAAGTCGGCAAGCGTCGTGGGCTTGACGGCGAACGTGTTGGATTCATGGGAAAAGCCGGCGACGGCGATACGCATGGATGTCCTCCCGTGGGCGCGTGGCTGGGTTGTGTGGTGAGGTCCGCGCCGCCGCGGTGGGCGGGTTGGTTGCGCATAGTTTGGCGGCGAAAAGCGAAAAACGCAAGATCGGGACCGGCGATTTGCCAGGTTGTCCCGCTATGAGTAGACTTGGGGACGTCAAGCCGCGTTGGGATTGTTCACGCGGTTGATTAAGTGGGTCTGCGTTGTTTCTCCTCGCGTCGCGCCGTGGTGGGCGACGGTGTACGCCGGACCGGCCTGGAACGGGCAAACGGCGGTAACTACAACGATTCGAGTTGTCCACGGTCCTTGCCACAAGGGCCGCTACCTTCCATTGCCAGGGTTTCCCCTTCTTGCTAGCGGAAAGGAACTGTAATGGCTGCTGCGTTTCCTTCAGCCAAGGTTACGGAGGTCGAGCGTATCCTGTTGTGGGTGCCGTTCGTGGATCGCGTGCGCCGGGAGATGGAACGGGCGTGGGTCCACCGCTGGTCGGAAGTGGAGATCATCCGCGTTGTGACCGACGCGGGGATCGTGGGGTATGGCGAGACGCTCCAGAACTACACGTGGGGGCGGGTCAACCTGGCGGAACGGGTGATCGGGCGGTCGCCCTTTAGCCTGATGTGGGATGACAGCCTGGGCGCAGGGCTACAGATGGCGCTGTGGGATGCCGCGGGTAAGCTGGCGGGGGTCCCGGTCCATCAGCTGTTGGGCCGGCAGGTGCGGGAGTGGTGCCCCATTTCATTTTGGGACCACGACATGTCGCCGGAGAAATATGAGATTGAGGCGAAGGTCGCCGTGGAGTTGGGCTATACGTCCATCAAGATCAAGACGCGGCCCTGGTTTGATGTGTACGATACCGTGCGCCGCATCAGCGCGGTCACGCCGGACTATTTCAACATCGACGCGGACTGGAACGACTTTTTGCTCACCGTGGCGACGGCGACGCCGGTGCTGCAACTGTTGGAGACGGACTTCCCCAAGATCAAGATCTACGAAGGGCCCATCCGGGCGGACGATGTGCCGGGGAACAAACTGCTGCGCGCGCAGATCAAGACGCCGACCGCGCACCACTACGGCAGCGTGCCGGGGCGCACGGCCATCGTGGAAGGCTATTGCGACGGTTTTGTGATCGGCGGCGGCGTGACGCGCACCATGGCCGACGGGCAGGCGGCCGGGATGGCGAACATGCCGTTCTTCCTGCAACTGGTCGGAACTGGTCTGACCACCACGATGGCATTACACCTTGGCGCGGTGTTGAGCCATGCCCAGTGGCCCGCCGTTACCTGTCACGAGCTGTATTCGCACAACCTGTTGACTGAGCGCATTGACGTGCAGGGTGGCTATGCGCGCGTGCCCGATGCGCCGGGGCTGGGCGTGGAGCTGGACGAGGCTGCCATCGCCAAGTACCGGGTGGAGCAGGCCGATCTGTCTATCCCCAAGCGGCTGATCAAGTACAGCCGCCCGTGCGGAGTCAATGTCTATTTCTCGAATATCCTCGGCTACCATTCGCAGCAAACATCGCAGATATGGAACTACTTTGCCCAGGGCAATCAACCGGCGTTTGAGCAGGGGGTCAACACCGAACTGCTGGACGACGACGGCAGCCCCGGCTTTGCAGACCTCTACGAACGCACCCAAGTTGCCCCGGTGTTGAGCCGGGCGTAACGCCGCCATTGTGCTTTTCCGTACGATTCGACGACGATTTTCAAGGAGACGAACAAGATGCAAAAGCGGAATTCGACAGGGATGACCCGGCGCACGTTCCTGCGTGGGCTGATGGTGGTCGGCGGGACCGCCGGTGTGCTGCCGCTGATCCAGGCGTGTGCGCCCGCCGCGCCCGCGGCTCCGGCCGCGGAAGCGCCCGCGGCAGCTGCCGCGCCGGCTGCCGCGCCCGCCACGGGTACGGCGGATGTGCGTGTGTTGTGGAGCAAGCCGACGATCATCAGCCCGCTGTTCTCCAGCAACGGGTTCGAGCAGCAGGTCAACCGGTTGGTGCTGGGCAGCGTGTACAAGCTGAGCGCCAATCTGGAGCCGGTGCCCGACTTGGCGGATAGCTGGGAGGTCAACGAGGATTCGACTGCGTTTACCTTCCACCTGCGCGAAGGGCTGAAGTGGAGCGACGGCGAGCCGCTGACGGCGGACGACATCGTCTTCACCATCGAACGGTCGGCGGATGCGCGCACCGGGAGTCTGCTCAAGGGGCGCATGGCGAACATCGTGGGCGCCGCGGAATTCGCCGACCAAACGGCGGAAACCATCGCCGGGCTGGAGAAGATTGACGACCTCACGCTGCGGATCAACTTGCTGAAGCCGGATGCGGCGTTCTTGACGGCATGGGGCATGTTCTCCGGCTTCTGCGTGCTGCCCAAGCACGTTCTGGTCGAGGTCGCGCCGGAGGCCATGAAGGAGAATGCGTTCTCCATGGCGCCGACCGTGGGCGCGGGCGCGTTTACCTTCGTGCGCTATGAGACGGACCAATATGCCGAGCTGGTCGCGAACCCGAATTACTGGGGCGAGAAGCCCGCCGTGGACCGCATCTTCATGACCATCGCGACGCCGGATGTGGCGGTGGCGCAGTTGGAGCGCGGCGAGTTGGACTTGATGGCCATGCCCGTGGACGAGGCCGACCGGCTCAAGGATGCGACCAACATCAGCATTGTGAGCGTGCGCAGCCCGAGCATCAGCCAGATCGCCATCAACAACGAGCGCGAGTACTTCAAGGACAACCGCGTGCGCCAGGCGATGATGTATGCGATCGACCGCCAGGGTATCGTAGATTCCATCATGTTCGGCCAGGCCGAGGTGGTGAACACCACCGTCATCGGGCCGGACTGGGTGGGGACGCCGGAAGTCAACGCCTATCCGTATGATCCGGAGAAGGCCAAGGCGCTGTTGGCCGAGGCGGGCTGGGACCCCAACCAGGAAATTGACATGATCTACGTTGCCGGGGCCAAGGAGCAGGACGCCTATGGGCCGGTGATTCAGCAGCAACTGACCGAGGCAGGCATCAAGACCAACCTGGTGTTGGTGGAAGGCGCGGAGCTGCGCCGCCGCTACATCGACGAGACCGACTATGATCTGTTCCTGTTCGGCGGCGGCCAGTATCGCGCCGAGCCGAGCTTGACGGCGAACTACTATCACAGCCGCAACCTGACGCCCGCGGGCGGCAATGGGACGCACTATGTGAATCCGGAGCTGGACGAACTGCTGGATGCCGGGGTGGCGGTGACGGACAAGGAGCAGCGCAAGGCCATCTACGACCAGATCGCCAAGCTCGTCAACGAAGATGTGCCGACCGTCTTCCTGTGGTCGCCCAACTCGATCTACGGCCTGAGCAAGCGGCTGCAGGGGTTCGAGCCGCCGAGCTATGTCGCCAGTCTGTTGTGGAACGCCGAGGCGTGGTCGGTCGCGTAAGGACGCTAGGCTATGTTGCCCTTTATTCTGCGCCGGCTGCTGCTGGCGATACCGATTGCCATCGGGGTCACGGCGGTTACATTCCTCCTGATCAGCCTGGCGCCGGGCGACCCGGTGACCGCCATGCTCGACCCGGAGCAAATGACGACGCTTGGCCCGGATTGGGTCGCGGAGCGCAAGGCCGAATTGGGGCTGAACAAGCCGATCCCCGTGCGCTATGTAATGTGGCTGCGCGAAGTAGCCCAGGGCAACCTGGGCTACTCCGCCATCGACCGCCAGCCGGTGGGGCTGAAGCTGGGCGAACGGCTGTGGCCGACGCTCAAGCTGATGCTCACCGCGCTGGCGATTGGGGTGGTGGTGGGCATCCCGGTGGGCATCTTGTCGGCGGTCAAGCAGTATTCGTGGCTTGACTATGTGGCGACGATCTTCGGGCTGGTGATGATCTCGGTCCCCTCGTTCTTCTTGGGGTTGGGCGGGATCTATCTGCTGTCGCTGCGGCTGGGCTGGCTGCCGACCGCGGGGATGGCGACCATCGGCGCGCCGCCGACATTCCTGGATGGGCTGCACCACCTGTTCTTGCCGGCGATGGTGTTGGGGCTGGCGCAAGCTGCCCCACTGATTCGCTATTCGCGGTCGAGTATGCTGGAAGTCATCCGCCAAGAGTACGTGCGGACGGCGCGGGCCAAGGGGCTGCGTGAACAGGTGGTGATGGTGAGCCATGCGCTGCCCAATGCGCTGATCCCCATCATCACGGTGATCGCGCTCAACCTGCCCGCGCTCATCGGCGGCACGGTGATCATCGAGCAGATCTTCGCCTGGCCGGGGATGGGATCGCTGGCGATCTCGGCGATCTTTGCGCGGGACTATCCCGTGCTGATGGGCTTCAACCTGTTTATCGCGCTGGCGATTATCATCAGCAGCTTGCTGGCCGATGTGGCCTATGCGGCGGTCGATCCGCGCATCCGCTACAGTGGGTGACGCGCCAAGTAGACGGCCGGCAGGGTCGGCCGTATGGAAGGGTAGAGTAACCTCCTGTGAGTGAAATGACTGCCATGCCCGCGCCGGTGGGGCGTCCGCAGGCTGTGCGGGCGAAGGAGCGTGTGAGTACTCCCGGCGGCAAAATCTGGGCGAGGTTTCGCCGTCACCGGCTGGCGCTGATCGGCGCGGTGATCCTGATCGTCTTGGTTGCGCTGGCGGTCGGCGCGCCGTGGATTGCGGGCCAAGACCCCAATGTGGTGGACCTGAAATCCTATCGCAAGCCGCCCAGCGCAGAGCACTTCCTGGGGACGGATTCGTCGGGCCGCGATGTTTTTGCCCGGCTGCTCTTCGGCGCGCGCATATCGCTGTCGGTGGGTGTGGTGGCGGTGAGCGTCTATGTGCTGCTGGGCTTGACGCTGGGCGCGATCTCCGGCTATTACGGCGGGCTGGTGGACAGCGTCATCATGCGCTTGGCGGATGTTGTAATGGCGTTTCCATCGCTGGTGCTGATCATCACCATCGCATCGGTGGTGGGGCCGAGCATCTACAATGTCATGATCGTGATTGGGCTGCTGGGCTGGCCGCCCATCGCGCGCATTGTGCGCGGGATGTTCCTTTCGCTGCGCACGCGTGAGTTCGTGCTGGCGGCGCAGGCCTCCGGCGTCGCCAATGGACGGTTGATCCGGAAGCATATGGTGCCGAACGTGCTGGCCCCGGTGATCGTCGCCGCGACCTATGGCATGGCGTCGGCCATTCTGATCGAGGCCGGGCTGAGCTTCCTGGGGCTAGGCGTGCAGCCGCCCACGGCAAGCTGGGGCAACATGCTCAACGCCGCACAGTCCATCTCGATCTTGGAGAACATGCCGTGGCTGTGGGCGCCGCCGGGCGTGATGATTGCCATTACGGTGTTGAGCCTTAACTTTCTGGGCGACGGGTTGCGGGATGCACTTGACCCGCATCAAACCGTGTAGCCTGGTCATTCCTCCTGACACGCCGGCGCTGACCGGCGTGTTCGCTTGTCCGGAAGGGACTCGGAGTACCTCATGAAGATTACCCATGTAGAAACCTTTACCGTGCGCGTGCCGGCCAAACCGGGTACATGGCACAGCCCGGAGTTCGGCCCGCCGGAGTGGGATATGGCCCCGGCGGTGCTCTTGAAGGTCCACACGGACGCGGGGATCGTGGGGTTGGGCGAGGTGCAGCGCGGGATCGCCAAGGAGCGGGCATTGGCTTATGCGACCCGGCTGATCGGCGCGGACCCCATGACGCTGAACCTCCAGGAGCTGCCCATCGGCGATTTCTTTGATCGCGCGCCGGGCATCTATCAGGCCTATGAGATGGCCCTGTTTGACATGGTGGGCAAGGCGCTTGGCGTCCCGGCCTATCAATTGCTGGGTGGGGCCTATCGCGACAAGGTGTTGGTGTCGCTCTGTTCGGGGCAGATGACCCCGGCGGATGCCGCGGCCAAGGCTAAAGAAGGCGCGGACGCGGGCTATCGCTATCTCAAGATGAAGGCGACCGACACCGACCCGGTGGTCGAACGCTTTGCGGCCATCCAGGCCGCGGTGGGCGCTGCGATCAAGGTGGTCATCGACCCCATGCGGCGACTGTGGCGACCGGTGGTACTGGATGAGCTTTGCCGAGGGTTGGAGCCGTATCACGACCTGGTGCAGTGTTTCGAGGACCCGTTTACCAAGAATAACCTGGAGTGGTATCGCATGATGCGCGCCAAAGTGCATTTCCCGCTGGCGCTGCATCTGAGCGAGGGGAGCGACGTGATCGAGGCGGTCAAGGCCGAAGCGGTGGACTACCTCAACCTGGGCAACGGCATGGTGAACTTCCTCAAGACCACGGCCATCGCCGAGATGGCGGGTATTCCGGTCTGGCACGGGTCGGGGGTGGGGTTCGGCGTGTCGGAAGCGGCGATCCTGCACGCGGCCGCGGCGAGCAAGGCGTGTACGCTGTCCAGTGACGTGGTGAGTGAGCGCATCCGCAGCAACGACCTGATCGTGGAGCCGATCCGGATCATCGACGGCTATGCCGCTGTGCCGCAGGGGCCGGGGCTGGGTGTGGAGTGGGACATGGAGGCCATCGAGCGTCACGCCGTGCGCGACTAGCGGGAAAGGTCGCGCGTCCCAATTGCCGCCGCCAAAACAATGGTGTTAAACTTACATTTGTAGGCACGACGCGTGTGTCTGCGTCGCGGGCCAAACTACGGAGCGCCGTCCTCGCGGCGCTCCGGGCGCGGTCGCAAAGGCTCCTTATTCCCAACACACCATTGGTCATGGAAGGATCGATCCATGCGGAAGAATATTCTGCGCGAAAAACTAAAGAGCGGCGAGCCGACCTTCTCCACCCATATCCATACAACCTGGCCGTCGGTGATCGAGGCTATCGGCCATACGGGCATGTTCGATTATGTGGAGTTTGTGGCCGAGTACGGCCCCTATACGCTGCATGATCTGGACAACATGTGCCGCGCGGCCGAGTTGTTCGAGATGGATATGATGATCAAGATCGACTTCGACGGCCACCAGTTCGTGGGCCAGCGCGCCATCGGTTCCGGCTTTGCCTCGGTGTTGTTTGCCGACTGTCACAACGTGGCCGAAGCGACGCACTGCGTCAAGTCCATCCGCCCCGATACGCTGACCGACGGCGGCTATCACGGCGTGGGCACGCGGCGCTTCACGTACATGGGCTATGGCGGCTCACAGGAATATGTCGAGGCGCTGCGCGATGTGGTCTGCATGTTGATGATCGAGAAGAAGGGCGCAGTCGACGAACTGGACGAAATTTTGAGCATCCCCGGCGTGGACATGGTGCAGTGGGGGCCGGCGGACTACAGCATGAATATCGGCAAGGCCGGCAAGCGCAATGACCCGGAAGTCAAGGCCACCGAGAAGTACGTCATCGAGACGTGCATCAAGCACGGGGTGCGCCCGCGCGCCGAGATCGGCAAACCGGAAGACGCCGGGTATTACCTTGACTTGGGCGTGAAGGACTTCTCGCTGGGAACCGACCTCTTCATTCTGTACCAGTGGCTGAAGGACAACGGCAAGGCGCTGCGCGATATCGCATCGGCGGCCAAGTACACACGACCGAGTAGACACGAGCAATGCACCGGCTGACGCGAGAGCAGATCGTCTATCACTTTGACAAGGCGGATGCGCCCGCGTTGACGGTGGAGGCGGGGGCGGTGGTGGTCTTGGAGACCTACGACGCACGCACCGGCACGATCCGGTCGGCGGCGGATCTCCTGGACCACCCGCACCCCGCGGGCGCTAACCCCGTGACCGGGCCGATCTACGTGCGCGGGGCGCAGCCGGGTGACAGTCTGGCCGTGGAAATCCTGGACATCCGCCTGGCCCGCGAAGGCTATGTCGCGGCCAAGGCGCAGATCGGGTTGCTGGCCGAGCGGTCGGGGCGTTTTGCCACGCGCATGGTGCGCGTCGAGGGCGGCGAGTTGGTCTTTGCGGACAAGCTGCGCATCCCGGCGCGACCCATGATCGGCGTGATCGGCACCGCGCCCGCGGGCGCGGCCATCTCTACCGGCGATCCCGGCCCGCACGGCGGCAACATGGACAACCGCTTTGTGACGACGGGCGCGACGGTGCATCTGCCGGTAGCTGTGCCGGGCGCGCTGCTGGCGTTGGGCGACGTCCACGCCAACATGGGCGACGGCGAGATCACTATGGTGGGCGTGGAGATCTGCGCCGAGGTAACGATCCGCATTCACGTGCTGCCCCGCGTGGCGTGCTATCGTCCGTGGATGGAGACGGCGGACGCCTGGATTACCACCGCCGACCATCTGGACCCGGTCGTCGCCATGCGCATGGCGGCGGAGGGGATGGTGGCGCTGCTGCAAGACAAGTTGGGCGTTGGCTTTGAAGACGCCTATATGCTGTTGAGCGCGGCGGGCGATGTGGGCGTCTGCCAAATGTGCGGTCCGGGAGAAATCGCCACCACGGCGCGCACCGTATTCCCCAAGATCAATTGACTCATTCGATATTCTAGCGGACAGAGACCCCGTGCAGACACAAGTACAGACTCGCACGTGGCGTACCTGGCTGGGGTTGGGTTTTGCCGACTCCCTAGCGCCCACGGTACGCTACAATATGATGACGGAGCTATGGGGCACCGTCGCCTACGGCGTCTTTTGGGCGGCGGCCATCCAGTTTTTGCCCGTCGTCATGCGCCGCATGGGCGCGGGCACGGAGCTCATCGCGCTCTATCAGACGCAGACCTATCTCGGCTCGATCCTGACTTCGTTTAGCATTGTCCTCATGCGGCGACGGCGCACCAAGACGTTTGCCGTCTGGTGTTGGGCGGCGGCGCGCTCGCTGTTTCTGGTCTTTGCGCTGGTCAACCAGGTGTCCTGGCTGCTGGTGGTGACGGCGTTCTTTTGGCTGCTGGAGGCGTTCCCGTCGCCCGCCTACACGCGCATCGTCCAGGCCATCTATCCGCAAGGTGTGCGCGGCAAGGCCATGTCGGTGGTGCGGTTGGGCATGACGGCGGCCATCATTCTGGTGACGCCGCTGGCGGGCTGGGTGCTGGATACCTGGGGCTACCGTGTGCTCTTTCCCGCGGCCGGGGTGATCGCGCTGCTGGCGACGTGGCTGTTCAACCGGCTCGACGTGGATGAGGGCGTCTTGCCCCCGCGCCAAACGCGCTCCATGCGGAGCTTGTGGAGCATTCTGGGGACCAACCGCAACTTTGCCATCCATCTGACGGCCTTTACGCTCTTTGGGTTGGGCGCGCTGGTCGGCGTGGCGTTCTACCCGGTGGTGCAGGTGGACCGGCTGCACCTGTCTTACACCCAACTGGGGCTGTTGGGGATGGCCCAGTCCATTTTATGGCTGCTGGGCTTTCTTTATTGGGGGCGGGCCGTGGACCAGCGCGGCGGCATCTGGGTCATGCGCGTCAGTCTGGCGATCGCGGCGATTGTGCCGTTCACCTATATCTGGGCGTCCGACGCCTGGACGCTGCTGCCCGCGTTTCTCGCCCAGGGGATTATCTCGGCGGGGATCGACTTGGGGCTGCTCAATACGGCGATTCAACTGGCGGAGCCGGATAAGGTGGTGGAATATGCGGCGGTGCAGTCCACCATCATCGGGATTCGCGGCATGATCGGCCCGTTTCTGGGCGTGGGACTGGTCCATCTGGGGGTAACGCCCGGTTATGTCTTTGCGCTGGGCACGCTGTTGACGCTGCTCGGGTTCTGGGTTTCGCTCCAGATTCACGTGGACCTGACGCCGGAGCAGATGCGGGAAAAGCGGCAACAACTGCGCTTCCGGTGGCCGCTGCGTTTCCGGTCGCCGCGCTTGTAGATGGATTCACCCTATCACCGATTGGCAATGATTCAAGGGGGGATATTGAGATGAATCTTGAGTTGTGGGGACAAATCGCGGTCGTGGTGGGCGCGGCCAGCGGGATCGGACGGGCCATCGCGCTGGAGTTTGCGCGCGAGGGCGCCCATGTGGCGGTGATCGATCGTGCGCCCGCGGTGGCGGAAGTCGCCGCAGAGGTGACCGCGGCGCATCAAGCGCGCGCGCTGAGCATTGTGGCGGACGTGACCGATTATGCCGCGATGCAGGCCGCCGCGGCGCGCATCAAGACTGAACTGGGCGCGCCGGAGCACCTGGTCTTTGCCGTGGGGATGCCGTCGGGCAAGGGCGGGCCGCCCTTCTGGAACCTGGAACCGAGCGACTGGACGCGCTGCGTCGCGGTGAATCTGTTCGGCGCGGTCAACACGGCGCACGCCTTCGTGCCGGGGTTTGTGGAACAGCGTCACGGGTCATGGCTGTTTGTCTCGTCGGTGGCCGGGCAGATCGGCTCGCAGACCGACCCGCCCTACACCGCGTCCAAGGCCGGGCTGATTGGCTTCGGCATCTGCGCGGCCAAGGATCTCGCGCCGTATAACGTGCGCGTCAACACGCTCTGCCCCGGCATGGTCAGCACGCCGCTCAATCGGGGCGTGTGGGAGGGGCAGATGAAACGTCTGCCGCCGGAGGAGCGCGTCGATTTTGAGACATGGGGCGCGGACAAGGTCAAGAAGGTTGTGCCGCTGAACCGCTGGCAGACGCCCGAAGACATGGCCGCGATGGCCGTGTTCCTGGCCTCGTCGCGCGGGGAGAACATCACGGGGCAGACGATCAACGTGGACGGCGGCTTTGTGATGCACTGGTAGCGAAGAGTAGGTGACAGTCACCTCCGAAGGCGAGAAGGTGACTGTCACCTGGGCAAGTAGATGCGTGGCAGTCGTTTGTGAAGGCGGCTGTCACGTTTTTTATTGCAGGAAGCGGTTGATCACGTTGGCCGTGATGCGCGAGACGCCGGCGTCCACCAGCACACACGCGGACCAGGTGATGGAGCCGACCGAAAAGACCGCGCCGCCGCTGGCCGTGTCGTAGTAGGTCATGTGTGCGCCGCCGTCCTCCGGATTGGTCCCCTTCGCCAGCAGTTGGGTGTTGGGTGGGGAGGAGGGCCGCATCTTGTCGGTTTCGTGACCGGACGCGCCGCCGGGGATGCGCTCGTGCAGGCTTTCCGTGCCAAAGAGGTCGCCGTTTCGTAGGCCCGTGC
>CAYJQA010000043.1:0-555 GCA_964372065.1 uncultured Litorilinea sp. | reverse complement strand
AAGACCCAATGGTCGGCGGCCAGCACGGCATAGGGCGCGGCGGTCATGATGCCCGGCTCGGTGAAGGCGACGCCCAGCAGACCCGCTTCGGGCGCGTGGGTGCGGTGGATGCGGCTCTCGTAGACCACGGACGGGTCGTTGGGGTCCACCGCGCCGGTCCCGTCGGGGCCGGAGATGACATGCGTCTTGTAGCGCATGGCGTGGTCGCTGATCACCTCGACTTCGCAGTTCAGGCCGTTGCCGCCCAGGTACATGAAGCGGCCACCGCGCTCGTCCACCCACTGCTTGATGCGGGCGAACATGCGCGCCGACCAGTATTCGGGGTGGACCTGGCTGACGACGACCTTGTAGGCGTCCAGGTCAAGCGTGCCGTCGTCGAGTTGGTGTTCGGCGTAGAAGTCGTAGGCGTAGCCTTCGCGCTCCAGCCAGGCCAGGAAGCGCCATTCGGCGGGGGCCAGGTGGCACGGTTGGCGACCTTCGATGGGGTCCGTGGATTCCGTCTCCTGCGGCACATGGTTGAACGGCTCCGGTCGATCCCAAGAGACGGGCTGATAC
>CAYJQA010000042.1:0-17296 GCA_964372065.1 uncultured Litorilinea sp. | reverse complement strand
GCGCCTTTCTGGACCCAGCGGTCTACACGCCCGCCCCGCCCACCGCACTCTACGGGCTGGACAGCGCCGCGCGCCTGCTGAAAGCGGCCATTGACCGCCGTGAGCGCATCCTTGTCTGGGGCGACTTCGACGTAGACGGCCAGACTTCTACCTCGCTCCTCGTGGCGGCGCTGCGCCGGCTGGCGGGCGACGAGCGGGTGCTGTTCCACGTCCCCAACCGCTTCACCGAAAGCCACGGGATACGCCTCGCCACGCTGCGCGCCAAGCTGGACGACCCCGCCGGGCGCCCGGACCTGATCCTCACCTGTGACACGGGCATCACCGACGGCGAGGCCATCGGCGTGGCCAAGGACGCAGGCGTCACCGTCGTCGTCACCGACCACCACGACCTGCCTCCCGACCTGCAAGGACTCGACCCGGAGCGGGATGTGCTGTGGGGCGGCGCGGTCGCCGAGGTTGGGGCGGCGTCCGTTCGCCGGGCTGACGCCATTGTCAATCCCAAGTTGCAGCCGCCGTCCGACCCGCTGCGCTCGCTGCCGGGTGTCGGCGTCGCCTTCAAGCTGATCCAGTATCTCTACACCCTCTGCGGCCTCGACGGCGAGGAAGCGACGCTCCTGGACTTGGTCGCGCTGGGGATCGTCGCCGACGTGGCCGAACAGGTGCATGACGCCCGCTACCTGCTCCAGTTAGGTCTGGGCCAACTGCGGCGCACGCGGCGCACGGGGCTGCTCGCGCTCATGGAGATCGCCCGCGTCACGCCGGCCAACGTCGACACCGAGAGCATTGGCTTTCAGATCGGCCCGCGCATGAACGCGCTGGGCCGCCTGGACGATGCCACCGTCGCCGTGGAACTGCTGACCACGCGCGACCCCATCCGCGCCGGGCAGTTGGCCGGGCAGATGGAGCGCCTGAACCAAAAGCGCCGCGTCCTCACCAGCCAGATCACCGCCGCTGCCCTGGAGATGATGGAGCGCAAGCCCTCGCTGCTGGACTACAACGGACTGGTGCTGGCGCATCCGGCCTGGCACGCGGGCATCGTGGGCATCGTCGCGTCGCGCCTAGCCGAGCAGTTCCACAAGCCCACCGTGCTCATCCTCACGCCGCCGGGCGAAGCCGCCCGCGGCAGCGCCCGCAGTGTGCCCGGCGTGGACATTGGCAGCGCCATCGCCGCGTGCAGCCATCTGCTGCTCACCCACGGCGGTCATCCCGGCGCGGCGGGCCTCAGCCTCCTCCCGGAAAATATCGACCGTTTTCGCGCCGAGTTGGATCTCCAAATCGAGTTGCACCGCTCCGCCGAGGTCCCACCCGGTCTAGTCGTCGACGCCGAGCTGTCGTGGTCATCGCTGGACCTGGCGTTGGCCGAGCAGGTGCAGCGCCTGGCCCCGTTCGGCAACGGCAACCCCACCCCCCAGTTCATGACGGGCGGCCTCACCGTGGACGAAGACCGGCGTCTCGGGCGTGAAGGCGACCATCGCCGTCTGCTCATCGGCAAAGACGGCGTGCAACTGCCCGTGCTCTGGTTCAACAGCGGCGACGCCGAGTTGCCCGCCGGTCCGCTGGACCTGGTGTACACCCTGGGCATCAACACCTTTCGCGGCGACCGTGCCCTACAGATCAACTACGTGGCGAGTCGCGCCGCGGCGGAACTCCCCAGCGCCACCCGCACCGAAACCGCGCCCGCCTTGATCTTGCACGACCTGCGTCGCGCCGACCTCGCCGCCGAAAAGCTGCCGACGCCCGTCGACGCCGTCTGGTATGCCGAAGGCACGCGCCTGGACACGGCGGAATTCGCCGTCACCTATGCTCCACGCTATGCCGCCGCCGAACGCGGCCAGGCCGACTTGGTCATCTACTCGGCCCCCCCTTCCGCCGCGCTCGTCCGCTGGCTGGTCGCGGCGGTCCAGCCGCGCGCGGTATACATCGTCGCCCGCATGACCGGCGATGATTCGCTGGACGGCGTGTTGCGCGGCATCGCATCCATGTGCAAATATGCGCTCGGTCGCGATGGGCGGCTGGCCCTGGACCGCATGGCGGCGCGCTTGGGCACGACGGAAGCCATCGTGCGGCACGGCCTGCTCTGGCTTGAAGCCCGCGGCCAAATCGCGATCCTGGACTGGAGCGCCGATAGCGGCGTGCTGATCCAGGCCGGCGGCGCGCCCGCCGCGGACGATGCCGCCGCCCTCTTGCAGGCGCAGTTGGAGGAACTGCTGGCCGAAACGCGGGCCTATCGCCGCTATTTCCGGCGCGCGCCACTTGACGAATTGGGGTTCCCGTCCAGTTGAAACGCCTCGCCTACCTTCGCACGCTCGCCCAACGTTGGCGCATAAACGTCCCCGATGTGCTGGTCATCGTGATCGGCGCGCTGACACGCTGCTGGCACTTGGACTACCACAGCATTTGGTTTGACGAGGCCGTCAGCCTGGGTTGGGCCGCCAGTGACATCCAGCGCATCTGGCAGGTGACATTCCGCCTGGTGGAAGAAAAGCACCCGCCCGCCTACTTCATCGCCCTGCACCTCTGGCGCAACCTGGGCGGTTGGTTCGGGCTGGCCGAAAGTGACGCCTTCCTGCGCGCATCGGGCAGCCTTTTGGGTGTGCTGACTGTGTGGGGCATCCTGCGGCTGGGAACCAGCCTGGGTGGGCGCACTGTGGGCCGCGTGGCCGGGCTGCTGGTGGCGCTGTCGCCGCTGCTCACCTGGTACAGCCAAGAACTTCGCATGTTCCAGCCGGCCACGACCGGCATGGTCTGGTTTGCGGTGGCGCTGGCCGCGGCGTGGGATACGTCGCGGCCGCGCCGCCGTCTAGTCTGGTGGCTGACGGCGGTCGTCGCCATGATCTGGGCGCTGTACAGCTACCTATTCAGCGCGTTTGTGCTGCCTGCCGCCGGATTCACGCTGGCCGCGCTGGCGCTGCGTGACCGGCGCTGGTCCCGCTTTGGAGAAGGGGCGCTGAGTCTGGCCGCGATCGGGCTGCTCTTCGCGCCGCTCGCCCGTAACGCCTGGCTTGTCAACGCGGCCGAAAGCACGCCGGGCGTCCCCTTTGCCGATTTCCTGCCCAACCTGCTCCGGCTGCTGCACGTGCACACCATCTGGCGCGTGAGTTGGCCTGCGGCCTGGCAGACCGCCGCGCTGGCCCTCATGGCGCTGCTCGTCGTGCTCGGCCTGCTCGTGCCTGCCCGCCGCGCCGAGGGCGATAGCCGCCCGCTGCGGCTATGGCTGTGGCTGTGGATTGGCGTGCCGCTGCTCATTGCCAACGTTCTGCTCGCCCGCAGCCGGTCCATCTTCCAGGAAGACCGCTACCTGCTGTTCATGGCCCCGTTCTTGTTGACCGCGGCCGCGACCGGAGCCGTGCGGGTGGTGGGCTATGTCCGCCCGCTGGGCTGGGCCTTGATCGCAGCCGCCGTGCTGTGCCTGGCGACCGCCCTGCCGCCTCTATGGACGCCTGCGCGCGCCCGCGAGAACTGGCGCGCGGCCGCCGCCTATGTGGTGGACTACCAGGCCCAGAGTTCCGGCCTGCGCGGGGCCGTCGTGACGCACGTTGACTACACGCACCTACCCCTGGAGTGGTACATCCGCAAGACCCTCACCTTTGACGAACTACCCGTGTTCTTCCCGTTTGGGGGAACCCTCACCCCCGCCGACGTGGAGCCGACCATCGCGCCGCCCCTCAACGGGCTGGTCGAGTTCGGTGCGGATACGCTTTGGCTGACCCAAAGCCATCTCGCAGGCGTGGATGACCAGCGGCTGGTCGAACAGTGGCTGGCGCAGCACTTCCCGGTCATCACGGAGCAGTATCCGGCTGGGCTGAAGCTCAGCGGCTACATGCTGCAAAGCGAGTTCAGTGCCCTGCCCGCACTTGGCCCTACAGCCGTCTATCCCGACGCCGATCTTCAGCCGGGACTACGCCTGGCCGCCTGCGAGATTACAACGCCCGTAGTCGCCGCCCAAGACGACGCCCTGCACCCGCCCAGCGGTTGGGTCCATGTGCGGCTGTGGTGGACTACCACTACAGCGCCAATCCCTGACGCCATCGCCACCGCCCAAGTGATCGGGCCGGCAGGCGTGTGGGGCGACCGGCTCCAGCGTCCGACCGAGGCGCTCCGCTTCCGGCCCACCAGCACATGGCAGCCGGGCGTCTTCATGCGCGACGAAATCGACATCAACCTCAATCCGGTGACGCCAAGCGGGGACTATCCGGTCATGGTGGGAGTCGCCGACGCCGCGGGCCTGCCCGCGGGTCAAGCGGTATCGTGCGGAAACGTGCGCGTCCGCTAAGGCAGCGGACAGCGCGGCTAGCCGTCCAGCCGGTCTACGCGACGCTCCAGCGCATTGATGCGCTCGCCTTGGCTCACGATTAGCTCGGCCAAGAATCCGACCAGCAGCAGCAGCACGCTGATGATGGCGAGGACCCCGGCGGCGATGAACACCGGGCGCTGCTGCGTGTCTGTAAACACATACAGCCCCGTGAGATAGAGAAACGTCAACACGCTGAGGCCCATCCCGGCCAGCCCGATCCCGCCAAAGAAGCGCATGGGCGCTTGGCGAAAGGTCAGCAGGAACTTCAGCACGAGCACGTCGAGGAAGCTGATGGGGATGCGTTCCCAGCCGAACTTGCTGTTGCCGGCGGGACGCGGCCGGTAATAGGTCTTCACCTCACCCAGGCGAAAACCCTGGTGCGCGGCGATCATGAGCAGGAAGCGATGCCAATCGCTGCGCAGCGGCGGAAAACTCTCGATGACCTCGCGGCGCATCGCCTTGATCCAGTTGCCGTCATGGACCGGAACCTGCGCCAGGCTCCGCATCACCAGGTTGTAGATGCCGCTGGCAAGCACCTTGCTGTCCTGCCGTCCCTGCCGCCACCCCGCGACCACGTCCAGGTCGTTCTCCTCCAGGTAGCGCACCAGCGCGGGCACATCCAGCAGCGGATCGGACTCCATATCGGCCGGGATCAGGATCACGATCTCGCCGCGGCTTTCCGAAAACATGAGCTGTAGCCCGGCGGTCATCCCCTGCCCACGGCGGTGGGTGAAGACACGCAGCGTCGGATACTGCCGCGCGGCCCGTGCCAGGACCGCGGCCGTGCCGTCCGTGCTACCGTCGTTGACGACCAGCACTTCACCGGCGCAGCCCAATTCCGCAAAGGCCGCGTAACAGCGTTCCACGACCACGGCAACTGTCGCTTCCTCGTTGCGCGCCGGTACAACTACGCTGACCTTGGGTGCATCTCCCGTTAGGACGGACACCGCGCCTCCACGGCCTGCAGCAGGGCCGCCACGACTCGATCTTGTTGGGCGTCGGTCATCTCCGGGTAGAGCGGCAAACTCAGACACGTTGCCGCCGCCGCCTCGGTCACGGGCAGCGCGCCTTCGGCATAGCCCAGATCGCGATACGCCGGTTGCAGATGCAGCGGCACCGGATAGTGCACGCCCGCGCCGATCCCGGCCCGGTTCAGTTCCGCCAACACCTCGTCACGCGCTGCCACGCGCACGACGTACAGATGCCACACGGGGTCCGCGGCGGGCGCGACCGCGGGCAGCGTCACCCCGGAGTCCGCCAGCAGACTCGTGTAGCGCGCCGCCAGCCGTCGGCGCGCCGCGGTCCACGCCGGTAGGTGCGGCAGTTTGGCGTTGAGCACGGCCGCTTGCAACGTATCCAGCCGATGCCCAAAACCGACTTGGTCGTGCAGGTACTTGGTACGCCGTCCGTGGTTCCGCAGCGAACGCACCTGGCGCGCCAGGTCCTCGCGGTGCGTCGTGATCGCGCCGGCGTCGCCGTATGCGCCCAGGTTCTTGCCGGGGTAGAAGCTGAAACAGGCCGCGTCGCCAAAACCGCCGACCGGCGTTCCGGCCCAGGTCGCGCCGTGGGCCTGGGCCGCGTCCTCCACCACGGCGACGCCTGCGGCCCGGGCGATGGCGGTGATGCGCGTCATGTCCGCCGGTTGCCCATATAGGTGCACCGGGATGACGACTTTGGTGCGCGGGGTCAACGCCGCCTGGAGCGCGGCGGGGTCCAGGCCATAGGTGTGCGGGTCAACATCCGCAAACACCGGCCGCGCCCCCACCGCGTTGATGGCCTCCGCCGTGGCAATAAAGGTGTGGGCGACCGTCACCACCTCGTCGCCTGTCTGCACGCCCAGCGCCCGCAGGGTCAGCTCCAGCGCCGCGGTGCCGCTGCCCACGCCGACACAATAGGGGACGCCGCACACCGCCGCGAACCGCTCCTCAAACGCCTGGACGTCCGGCCCCATGATGAACTGCGTCGACGCCAGCACCCCGGCGATGGCCGCGTCGATCTCCGTTTGGATGGACAAATATTGCGCCTTCAGATCGACCAAGGGGACCATGTTGTTCATGGCGCTGGGGTCTCCCCATACCCCGCACATAAAAACCGCCGAGCCGCAGCTCAGCAGAGGACGCAACCACCATCTGTGATTATACGGGACGGCGGCGGCTTCACAAAACTTCGCGCCCGTAGCCATGCGGTGTCGGCTAGCTCAGCGGGGTCTCGGCAATCTCGCCCAGGTCACGCTTGAGCTTGGCGATTCGCCTACGCAACTGGGCCCCGCGCTCCAGCATCAGCCGTGTCTCCTCGCCAATAAGCGACAGTTGGCTTTCCTCAAGTTCGCGCAGTTCGGCTTCCGCCTCCAGCAGTTGCTCGCGGCAGGCGTGAATCTCATTCTCGCGGGCTGCCTCGATGAGCCACACCTGCGTGCTATCTTCCGCGCCGACGTCGATGGTCTGCGCCAGCCCGCTCGCCTCGGCCGTTAGCCACCGCTGCAAGTACTCGTTGCCGACCGCCCATTGGCCAAAGACGCGGCGCAGGAAACCCAGCCGGTCCAGGCCGTAAAGACAGAGCGTGATGTTTTCCGGCGACGCCTCCGGTACGTCGCCGACCAGCTCGCGCAGCCGCGCCACGCGGCGCTTGGCGACGCTCAAGACGAGCCGCTGTTCCACACTTGTCAGGCTGCGGAAGTCGTTAGCGAATAGCGCGGCCAGCAAGTGGTCGGGCTCCAAGTCCTCGTCGCGCACGGGACGCAGAAACCCCTGGTCCGCGCCATCCACCGCGAACAGACGCTGACACAGAAATTGCGTAAGATACGGATGCCCGTTGGTATGGATGATGATGTCGTCGACCGTGCCTTCCTCGGCCTGCACCGCACGGTCACTCTGCTCTTGACGCACCAGCGCCCGCGCCGCCGGCTCGTCCAGCCGGCAGAGAAAGACCACGTGGAACCCGCGCCGCAGCGGGTAGTCGGTCCTATCGCCGGCGTCTTCGCCCAACCGCGCCAATCCTTTGGTGGACGCCAGCACCACGCGCAGCGACGCGTCGGCCAGCACGGCGATGAGACGATTGACCCACTCCGGGTGCTGCCGGCTGACCTGGATCAAGACCTCGGCCTCGTCCACGAGCAGCAGCAGTTGGCAATTGCGCGCCGCCAGCGCCTGAGCCAGGATCTGCAGGATCGCCACCGCATCCAGGCCATCCCACGCCTGGCCGCCTGCTGCCAATCCCGCAAAGCGCGGACTCGCCATGTCGATGGCGTCCACCAACTCGCGCGTGAGTTCCTCCGGCGACCCGCTGCCCTGCATGTCCCAGAACAGCGGCGCCAGTCCCTCGGCGGCGTTCTCCGCGATCAGTTCCAGATGACGCAGCAGCGACGTCTTCCCCATCCGTCGCGTGGCGATCAGCCAATGGGTGGTTTGCGGCGCGTAAAGGAGAGTCTCGACCAATTGGTCACGGTCATAGTGGGCGCGCCCACGGACCCAGCGGCCAACGGCATAGGGTACTCGCATAGGGCGTTAGTCTTCCGCCTCTTCCTCGCGGCCCTCCTCAGGGCGCGTCGTCTGGGTAGCTTCGGCGGCGACGCGCGGCGTCACCAACTCCTTGCGTTCGGCGACTTGGAGACGACGCTGTGCGACGCGTGCGTCGGCCAATGTGATGCGCCGCCGGCGCTGTGCCAGCATGTGATTCACCGCCTCCAGACCGTACTGCTGCACCTTATACGGACGCCCCTCGGCCTCTTGGAGGATGAAGGCGATGGCATCCTGGTCATAGCGATAATAGCCGCGCACCGGCTCCACCAATAGGTCTACCGCCTGTTCGTCCGAAAACGGCGTAAGCGCGATTTCATTGAACATGTTGAACCAGGGGCTTTCGACGCGGTCCCATTCCTTGCTAATCTGGATACCCGCGACGACCGCGCCCAGGGTCGCCGAAAACTCGCGCATGAAGATCCGCCTCAGTTGCTGCTGCACCAGCCGGTCGTACTTGCTCATAACATCCATCTCGTCGATCAGAAGGATCAGACGCAACTGCTTACCGGGCTGGTGGACCGCGCCGTATTCCTCCAACAGGTTGGTGACCCGGCTGAGGTCCCGGGTGAAGTCGCGGTCAGTATAGTCGCTCCCTATTGTCGTATGATACCGCAGATTCGCCAATTGCGCCTTGATGCCCCCATCCATGTGCGCCAGCGCATCCACCGTCTCAGCGATCTCGTCAATCAGGAAGTGAAAGAATAGGCTCTGGGGCGTGCCTTCCAGGTCTACATAGACGGGCACAAACCAATAGTCCTCATCCTCCACCTCGCGCAGAGCGTTCACCAAGTGATACAGCAAGGTCGTCTTGCCGATGCGCCGCTCACCGTGAATCATGATGCTGTTGATGTGCAGCGTGTCCACGATGCGCTGCAGCAGGTCACGCCGCGCAAAGAACATATCGTCGCGACGTACCGGCTCGCCGCTAATATAGGGATTGTAGGCGCGCTCCACGGCTTCCAGACCGCGGCGGCGGGTGGAGACGACCGTGGCCGCCAAAAAGGTCGCGCCCAGGATCACCAGCGTGCCCAGTACCGTGAGCGTATTGCGCACGCCAACTTTGACTAACCCCAGCACCGGCAGCCAAACAAGGCGCGGCGGCTTCACCATGTCTACGCGAAGCACGGTAACGTCGGAGTAGTTGAACGACGCATCACAGGCCTTGAACTCCAACACGTAATGGCCTGCCTTCGGCAGCAGCAGTTCCGCGTCCGTCGCTTGGACCTGTGTCCATTCGCTGGTGCCATCCGGCCCCGTGTGGCGATAGAGAATTTTGAGCTTGTCGGCAGCCGTCTGCAGGTCACCGGCGCGAATCGTCACGCGCAGCGGCTCATCTACCGCCGCCGTCGGCGTGCTCGTCCCCGGCCGCAGCGTGGCGTCCAGTTCCGCTGTAATCCACGGCGGGGTACTGTCCGGCCGCAGTTGCGAGATCCCGGTGCGCCCGCCAAACCAATACCCAGTCGTGGCCGTCCCGGCGATGGCATAGATGTTGGCCGACACCAACCCGTCTTGCACGCCCATCGTGGCCCAGGAAGTGCCGTCATAACGCGTGACACCGGCCTCACTGCCCACCCACAGCGCACCGTCCTCCGGGTCGGTGTAGAGTGCCCACAACAAGTCGCTCGGCTCGGGCGCGTTGCCGCGCTGCCCGCGCCAGCGCGCGCCGTCCCACCGGACCATGCGCTTGCCGTCCACAATCGCCCACATGCCGCCTTCGGTGGCAGGGTCGCGCGCCAGCCCGTTGACGCCGACGGAATCGCCCGGCAGCCGGTCAACCCGGCCCGGATCGTCCGTGAACTGCCGCCAGGTAGCATCTGCTTCGCGCAGCCAAATGCCGTTGGCGACCGTCCCCACCCACAGTCGGCCCCGCGAGTCCAACGCCAGCGATTCCACCGACAGCCCGGTGAGCGCATCCTCGACAGTCAGGCGCAGCGTCGGGATGTCCAAGACCGCCAAGCCCGCATCGACGCCGATCCACAGCTTTGCGCCCTCTGTGAGCAAGGCCGCGACCGAACTCCCCGGCAGCGCGCCTTGCGCCACCGGCGCGTCCCAGCTCTCGTTCACAAAGCGCCGCAAACCGGCATCGCCGCCCGTCCAGATCGCGCCGCCGATGTCCTGCGCCAGAGCAAAGGCGGCGTCTTCCGCGCCGTCGGCCGCGCGATAGACAGTCTCGCCGCTGGGCGAACCCACGCCGCGGCGCACACCACCGCCCGCCGTGGCAGCCCACACGGTCCCGTCGCGCGCGATTAGCAGGTCGTTAATGTGATTGGCAACGTTGTTCGGCTCGTCGATCACGACGCTACGCCAAAGATGCGACTGAAACCGGAAGACGCCCGCGGGTGTGGCGAACCACGCCGAACCATCCGCATCCACCACCACGGCGCGCACAAAGCGCGTGGTCAGGTTCGGATCGCCCGTATAGCCGTAGTTGTCGACGACGCCGGAATTGGGGTCAAAGGCGAAGACGCCTGCGCCATCCGTGGCCGCCCACAACACGCCTGAGCGCGGGTCAATGCCGATGCTGCGCACCAGCGCGGGCAGCCCCTCTTCGTCCAGCGTCGTAACGCTTTGCCACGGCGCGCCTTCCCGCGCCTGCCACCCAAACTCGTAGGGCGTGCCGACCACGACCTCGCCCGACGGCCCCACCAGCACGGTATAGACGCCCGCATTGAACAGCGGATCGTTGGCCCCAATGTGGAGCCACCGCCCGTCACGCAGCCGCCACAGGCCGTCATCTGCGCCGACCCACACCACCCCTTGGTCGCGCAGGAGCGCCAGGATCCGCTGGCGTCCCAGCGCGTCGACTAGGATGGGCTGTACCCCGTCAAAGCGGTAGAGTCCCTCGTCCGTGCCAATCCACAACTCGCCCGCCGCAGCCGCCAATGCGTGGACACCCGCCTGCATGTCCAACACCAGCGACCACAGCCGGCCATTCCACTGGAGGATTTGCCCTTGGTTGGTGGCTGCCCACAGCAAGCCGGACACGGCGTCCTTGGCAAAGACCACCACGTCCCCGCGTATCGTCTCTGCGCCCACCGCGCTGCCATAGGCTTCCCACAGCCCGTTGTAGGAGCTAATGCCCGCCTCGCCGCCAAACCACAGCACCTCCCCGTCCAGGTAGATGGCGTGGGTGCTGTTGGAAGCCAAGTCGGCATTCTGATAGGTGAAATGCGTCCAGCGTGCGTCGCGGCCTGCGCTGCTGCCCACCGCGTCCGCCACCTGCCCTTGCGCGGGCGCGGCAAGGAACGCGGTGAACATGACCACGTTCAGCCACACCCGCACAAATTGTTGCAGCCGTACAAACGGCCCCGGCGCGCTCCCGCGCAGTATCCATTGGAGCCACGCGCTCAACCTACGCGACGCGGTAAATGCCTTGATCGCAGCACTCCTAAGGTCGACGCGCACCGCGACACCGGACGCGTACTGGAACAAGCGCCGGCTGCGGCTGCGCCCATAGGACCAACCATCGCCAAATACGCAATAGCGCCAGATTGCACCTCCTATCCCGCCGAACGCCCACGCGTCCGGCCCTCGCCGTATTCACGGCGCCGGGCCGCCTTCCGGTCCGGCGCAACTTTACATAGTATACGACGCAGATCGCCCGTTGTCAATACGTTTGGCATTTTTAGTTGCATTTTCGACACAATACTGCTATGATTCCACATGAAAGAACCGATGTTCTATACACACAAAATTGCCAAACCCCTTGACGTCGCCCCAGGACCGCGCTACACTTTGCACAAGGTCATCCGTAGCCGGTGTAGCCCGTCTGCTGCCGGTACGCACGTCAAAGGCGCCAACCATGTTGCCGACCCTGCCCCGCTCCGTCCGTAGTGTGTGTGCCCCGGTTCAACCGTCCTATTTGCGCCGGCTCTTGTCGCTGTGCATCCTCGTTACGCTGCTAAGTCTCCTGCCGATCCAGCCGAGCGCGTACGCGCAGACGGACACGCCAACCGTGCGCCGCGACCGCCACGTAGACCGCGAAGTCCAAATCCGCTACCCGCGCGTCCGTATCACGCCGGAGCCGACCGGCGGCCAAGTTCGCCGCGGCAATCACGTGTGGCGGGCCGGTCCTGCCGCCAACGGCGGCAACAGCAGCGCGGCCGGGCCAACCGGCCCGCGGCCTGCCCCCCAATAACAACAGACCGCACCCGTTGGTGCGGGCACGGACCGAAAACCGCCACGAATCTCGAAACCGGGTACTGCGTCCCGTGGTCTAGCGCGCGTACGCGGCAAATGGGTTGTGGCGTATGAGTTGGGCAAGCGTGGCGGCGTCGCACCGCTCCGCCAGGCGCGGCACAAATGACGCCATGAAGTGCGTAAACGGCTTGACCGGCCCCCCATTTGGCTTGGAGGGGTCATACCAGCCCCGGTCCTGGCTCAACAGCAGTTGCTCCCCATAACCGGCGTCCAGCATCCGCTCCACGGCGGCGACGAACCACTCGTCGCTCAGGTGCTCGCTGCCGATGGCGTCAAACTCCAGCCATGCGCCCCGTCGCGCCATCTCCAGATGCAGCGCCGTATCCGGCTCGGCCTGGGTATGGATCCAGATGAACCGCTGTGCCGAGTAACCCTTCGCCTCGATGAGATCCAACTGCTCGCGCACGACCCGCCCCCGGATCGTGTGGCTGCCGATCATCGCGCCCGTCGCCGCGCCGGCCCGCGCCGCGGCCGCCAGGATCTTGCGCTCGGTGTCCGTGATGCCGTCGTCGCCGGCGCTCACCTTGATCCAGGCCGCGCGCACGCCCGTTTCCTCGATGCCCGCGGTTAGTTCGCTCAGCATCCAAGCATAGAGCGCGTCCTCGCTCGCCTCGACCACCCAGCGCGGCACCCACGGCTCGCGATAGACGCCGGTCGGCAGTACCACCGGGAAGTTGGCGGCCTGTGACACGGCCAGGTCGATGTCGGCGCGGCGGCCTACACCCACGGGCGTGCACTCGACCAACGCCGTGATGCCCTGCGCCGCGATCTTGGTCAGCTCCGGCGCCATCACGGGGACCACCTGCTCCGGCGTCGCCAGGCGATAGCTCCCGGCCGCGATCGGCCCCAGGTCCACAAAGATGTGCTCATGGGGCAGCATCGCGCCTACTTCGCCGGCTGACAGCGCGCCCAGCGTCGTCCACAACTGTGCCAATACGCCGCTCCGTCTGGCCGTCTAGGCCAGGTCAAACTCAATCCAGATTTCGCCCTCATTGGGGGCCAGATCGATCCGGAAGACGTTACTGTCGCGTTCCCGGTTGCCGTCCAGCACCCAGAAGAAGTAAGTCCCGGCCACGCTCCCATTGGGCAGGTCGCTGGCCCCGATCTTGGCCTCATAGTTGTACATGCCCAGCGTGCCCTGGCTCTTGGTGAGCGCCACACTCTTGGCATCGGCAAAGACCGTGATCAGCTGGCCGTCTTTCTCCAGACCCAGCCGGTAGTCGCCCTGCGGCTGCCCGCCGTCGACGCCGCTGTGAACAAACAACAACTGTACCTTCAACTCAAAGCCGCTGCCGCCGCCTTTAGTCGGGCCGCTGCGAATATGGAACTTGCAGCCGTCGTCACCGCCGCACCCGCCCGCGTTGACGGCCTGCGGTTCCGGCGCAGGCGCGGCAGCCGGCGGCTCCGTGGGCGCGGGGGCTGCTTCAACAACCGGCGCAGGCGCAGCCGCCACCGGCGCGGGGGCCGCGGGGATGTCCTCTGCCACCGCCACGCTCTCGGCGTTCTCCGTCCGCACCAGTTCGCCAAAGATCCATGCCTGCTGCCCGTTCACGCAACAGAACTGCCACCAGGTGCCGTCCGCGTTCTTGCCGGTGATGTCAAAGGTTTGGTCGCGCGTCACCGCGCCGGCGATGCCATAGTCTGTGCCGGGACCGTTGCGCGCGTTGGCGGTGTCGTTCGTCACGATCAGCTTGGGCACGGGCGTGGCGGTCGGCTCCGGTGTAGGTTCCGTGGTCGGCTCCGCCGCCGGGGTTTCGGTGGCCGCGGCAGCCGGTTCCGTGGGCGCAACCGGCGCGGCCGTCGGCTGCGCGGCGACCGGTTCCGGTGTCGGCGCGGCGGCTGATACCGGGGTAGGCGTAAAGGTTGGCACCAGTACGCGCTCCGGCGTCGCCGTTGCCTCCTCCCCGCGCCCGCCCGACAAAAGCCCGCAGCCGGATATCAGCCCGGCGCTCAGCAGGAGACCGATCAGCGTCAACGCTCCGCGCGTCGTCCCCAGCGTCCGCCTAGTTTGTGCTCGCATGCCGCTACATTCTCCTTCGTGCTGCCTTGTGAAACCAACCGGCGCTAGGCGGTGTCCGTTGCGCTGGGTGCGTCTGCGGCGACGGTCACCGCATACCGTCCCTGCGCCGCCTGCACGTGCAACCGCTCGCCGGGATTGAGTCCTGCCGGCCCCAGAACGACCGCGCCGTTCTCCCGCTGCACAATGCTATACCCCCGCATCAGGACTTGCTGCGGGTTCAGCGCGGCCAGTTGGAGCGCCGCGCCACGCTGACGGTCGCGCAGGCGGTCCAACCGCCGCTGCATGGCCCAATGCAAGCGCCGCTCGCGATCGTCAAGCTGCTGCCGCCGCAAGTCCAGTTGGCGCCGCGGATGAATGCGGCCAAGCCGCCGCTCTGCATCGACCAGCCCGCGCCGCTCCGCCAGAATACGCGCCGCCATATCCTGGGCAAGCGTGGCCCGGATCGCGTCCAGGCGCGCCCGCACGTCGCGCCGGTCCGGCACAACCGCGGCCGCGGCTGCCGACGGCGTAGGCGCGCGCAGGTCGGCCACAAAATCGGCGATGGTGAAGTCCGTCTCGTGACCGACTCCGGCCACCACGGGCAGCTCACTCGCCGCGACCGCATAGGCGACGCGCTCGTCGTTGAACGACCACAGGTCCTCGATGCTGCCGCCGCCCCGCGCCAGAATCAGGACGTCCAGCCGCTCCACCTCACGGCTGTAGCGATTCGCCGTCGCCAGCGCCGCCGCGATCTGGCCCGGCGCTTCGGCCCCCTGCACCAGCACGGAAAACAGCACTACCTCCACCAGCGGCCAGCGCGCCGCCAAAACGCGCAGAATGTCACGCAGCGCCGCCGCATCGCGGCTGGTGACGATGCCGACGCGCTGTGGCGTGGAAGGCAGCGGTCGCTTGCGCTCCTGCGCAAACAGGCCCTCAGCCTCCAACTTGGCCTTGAGCGCCTCGAACTGGGCATAAAGCTGCCCCCGCCCCGCAGGCAGGATCCGGTTGGCGTAGAGTTGATAGACCCCGCGCTCCGGATAGACGCCCACATACCCATGCACCACGACCTGGTCGCCGTCGCGCGGCAGCCAACTGTGGCTCAGCACGCTGTTGCGCCACATGACCGCGCCGATGGCCGCGCCGCTGTCTTTGAGGCTGAAATAGACGTGGCCGCTGGCCGCGCGCTTCCAGTTGCTCACCTCGCCCACGACCGCCACGTCACGCAGCAGTTCGTCGCGCTCAAATAGGGCCACAATATGGGTATTCAGGGCGGAGACGGTCAGCGGGTTCATGGCAGCATCCATCCGGTCGGCGGGCCTTTGATTGAAGCGCATTGTAGCATAGGCCCCGCGGCATGGCGAACTACCCGGCGCACAGCCGCGCCGCCCACATTGTCCTACCACAACCGGGCCGATTGGCCCTTGATCACGCCCGATTGTCACAGTACAATATTCAAATTGCCGGACGAATCGTGTCTTCGTCCGTGTACGCTCCCTGTACCGACAAGGACAAATGGCGTGTCATTGGACCTGACCCTCGACCGCGGCCTACCGGCCGCGTTGTACCAGCAGATCGTCGAACAGATCAAGGACCGGATCGCGGACGGTCGCTTTCCTGCCGGCGCGCGCCTCCCCACGGTGCGCCAACTGGCCGCCGACCTGGGCGTGACGCGGCTAACCGTCCAGAGCGCCTATTCGGACCTGCAATCCGCCGGGTGGGTCGAGTCCACCGTCGGGCGCGGCACCTATGTCAGTCAGAGTGTGCAGGGCCACAGCTTCGGTCAGGGCATGACCGCCCCCCTGACCGCCGACGCCGTCATCAACGACATCTTGCAGATCAACCAGATTGTGGGCCTGCGCTCCATGGCGAGCGCCTCGCCGGACCCGCGGCTCTTTCCTGCCGAGGAATTCTGGGGCGCGCTCCTGGCGCAGCAGGCGCACTTGCTCACCCTGGTCACCTATGGCTCTTCGCAGGGCGACCCGCAGTTGCGCGTCGAGATCAGCCGCGACCTCACCGAACGCGCCATCGACGCCACACCCGCCGAGGTGTTGGTTACCAACGGCGTCACCCAGGGCTTGACGCTCATCGCCGAGGCTGTGGCCCAACCGGGTGACTGCGTGTTGGTCGAACAGCCCACCTATCTCGGCCTGCTCCACACGCTGAAGGCGCACGGCGTCCAGCCCATCGGCGTCGCGATGGATCAGGAAGGGCCGGTACTGGCGGACCTGGAACGCGCCATCCTGCGGCACCGCCCACGCTTCTTCTACACCGTCCCGACCTTCCAGAACCCCACCGGGCGCTGCATGAGTCTCACGCGACGCAGTGACCTGCTTGACCTGGCCGCGAACCACGGCCTCTTACTCGTCGAGGACGACATCTACGGGCGCATCGCCTATGACGAACCGGCCCCGTTGCCGCTGGCTGCCAATCCCGGCAACGCCCAGGTGGCCTATGTGACCAGCTATTCCAAGACACTGATGCCCGGCCTACGCCTGGGCTGCATCGTCCCGCCGCCGCGCTGGGCCGACCGTCTGCTTTCGCTTCGCCGCGCCGCCGACTTGTGCAGCCCGCCGCTCATGCAGCGCACCCTGGCCGAGTTCCTGCGCCACGGCGGGCTAAAACGCCACCTGCGCCGCGTGCTGCCCATCTATCGGGAGCGGCGCAATGCGCTCGTGGCCGCACTCCAGCGCGGGCTGCCCGATAGCGTGCGCTGGGACGCGCCCGCGGGCGGTTTCTGCTGCTGGCTGACCCTCCCGCCGCACCCGTCATTCGCCGACCTGGAACAGGCCGCGCTGCGTCAGGGCTGGTCCATCGCGCCCGGCGAAGTCTTCTTGGCCGAACCCAGCGTACAGCGCTCCGTTCGCATTTGCTTTGGCGCGCTGGCCCCGGAGGCCATCCGCACCGGCGTCGAGGTGTTGTCACGGCTAATCCGTGACCGCCTGGTCGCCGCCGAAGACGCGCCCATGCTGACCGGCGACTGGACGCCGTTAGTCTAGCCGGCTGCCTGGCGTCGGCGGCGCATCCTGCCGCCGATCCCTATTCATAGGTGGTTGTTTGCTCTGTTTGCCACGACCGAAAGGAGACTGCTTCGTATGACCAAGTATGCGTTCTTCGAGGGCGAGATCCGGCCCATCGCCGAGGCCAAGGTCAGCGTCATGACCCAGGCGCTCAACTATGGGACAGCCTGTTTCGGTGGCATCCGCGGTTATTGGAACGAGTCACACGGCCAACTGTACGTCTTTCGCCTCCACGACCACTACCGCCGCTTCCTGAACAGCACCAAGC
>CAYJQA010000041.1:8869-17380 GCA_964372065.1 uncultured Litorilinea sp. | reverse complement strand
GTATTGATGTCGGGGGTCATTGGCCGACCGCACCATGTCAACTTCCAATGGGTGCTGGACACTTATCACGGGGCCGACTATTTCCGCCGGTGGCACCGGGAGAAGGACAAGTCGGGAGGCCTGCTTGTGCATAAGGCAACCCATCACTTTGACCTGATCAACTGGTGGTTGCAGTCCTATGCCGCCGACGTGTTTGCGCTGGGCGACCTGGCCTTCTATGGCAAAGCGAACGCGGGCGGCCGTGGTGAGGCGTATCCATACACGCGTTACACGGGTGAGCCGGCGGCGCGCCAGGACCCCTTTGCGCTTCGGCTGGACGAGAACCCGACGCTTAAGGCGCTCTATCTAGACGCCGAACCGGACAGCGGGTATATCCGAGATCGCAACGTGTTTGGCGAGCCCATCACGATTGAGGACACGATGAGCGTTACAGCGCGCTTCAAGAGCGGCGTGCTGCTCACCTATTCGCTGCTCGCCTACAACCCGTGGGAAGGGTATCGGGTGGCGATCACCGGCGACAAGGGTCGCCTGGAAGTTGAATTGGTCGAGCAGGTCGGCAAGCAGTTTATCGCCGGGCAGGAAGAAACGACGGACCGGGACCCGGCCGTGGCAGCCAAGTTCGGGCGCAAACATATCTGGGTCTTCCCCATGTTTGGCCGTCCCTACGACGTGGAGATTCCCGAAGGGATCGGCGGTCACGGGGGTGGCGACGCGGTGATGCTGGAACAAATCTTCGCGGCCGATGCGCCGCCGGACCCGTTTGCGCGGGCTGCGTCGCACACCGACGGGGCAGCCTCCATCCTGGTCGGGATCGCCGCCAACGAGTCGATGCGGACGGGCCGGCTGATCCACTTGGACGATCTGCTGCCCCTGCCCGCAGGACCGGGGGGACGATAATGGCCGCGCCCGTTAGCCTGGATGCGCTGCGTTCGGAAGGCGACCTGAACCTGTCCCCGCATCGGCGCGCCTGGCAGGCGGAAGCGCTGGACCGCAGGACACAGGAACTGCTCGACGAGGATGCGACCTACTTCCTGCACCAGTCGCTTTCGACGCCGTGCCTCAACGTGGTGGAGCACTGCGAAGGGATCTATCTGGAAGACGCGCAGGGCCGGCGCTATATGGACTTTCACGGCAACTATGTCCATCAGGTCGGCTTTGGCAATCCCGATGTCATCGCGGCGATCAAGCAACAACTGGACACGCTTTCGTTTAGCCCGCGGCGGTATACGAACGAGGTAGCCATCGCACTGGCGCGCAGGCTGGTGGAACTGACGCCGGGCGATCTGAATCGCGTGCTGTTCTGTCCTAGCGGCGCGGCCGCAGTCGGCATGGCGCTCAAGCTGGCCCGCGTGGCGACGGGACGCCACAAGTTTGTGTCCATGTGGGACGCGTTTCACGGCGCGTCGCTGGATGCCATCTCGGTGGGCGGCGAGCAAGTCTTCCGGCGGGGCATCGGCCCGCTGTTGCCCGGTGTGGAGCACGTGCCGCCGCCGGATGAGTACCGCTGCCTATGGGATTGTCACCTGCGTGGCGGGTGTGACGCGAAGTGCGCCGCCTACGTGGAGTACGTGCTGGAGAAGGAAGGTGATGTCGCGGCGGTGGTGGCCGAGCCGGTGCGCAGCGTGCCGTACATTCCGCGGCCGGAATATTGGCAGCGAATCCGGGCGGCCTGCGACCGTCACGGCGCGCTGTTGATCTTCGACGAGATCCCGCACGCGCTGGGCCGTACGGGGACGATGTTCACCTGTGAGCATTTCGGCGTCACACCGGACATTCTAGTGTTGGGGAAGGGATTGGGCGGCGGCATCCTGCCGCTGGCCGGTATCGTCGCGCGGGAGGGCCTCAATGTGGCGGCGGCGCAGGCTCTGGGGCATTATACACATGAAAAGAACCCGGTGTTATGCGCGGCCGCGCTGGCTACGCTGCAATATATCGAGGACCACGATCTCTTGGCGCACGTGCGCCGGTTGGGCGTGCATGCGCTGGCGCGGCTGCGGGAGTTGGCGCAGCGGCATCCGCTGGTGGGCGATGTGCGCGGCCTGGGCCTGCTTTTGGGGGTCGAACTGGTGCGTGACCGCGCCACGCGTGAGCGGGCGACGGACGAGGCCGAGCGGGTCATGTACGCTGCGCTGCGCCGGGGATTAAGCTTCAAGCTGACAATGGGCAACACGATTGGGCTGTTTCCTCCCTTGATCATCACGCAAGCGCAGTTGGACGAGGCGCTTGACATTCTGGACGCGTCTCTGAGCGAAGTAGAGTCGCGTGGGCAAGACGCAAGTGCGTCGCCCAGTTAATCATTTTCCACATTCCCTATCACCACTATTCAGAGGCGAAGGACAATGAAAACACGTACCGGCAGTTTCCCGATTGGGTTTCGGCGTGGCGGCGGCGCATGGCAACAGGACCTGAACAGCCTGCTCCAGTGGACCAAACAGAATGAGCTAGAGGTCGTGGACCTGCGCACCGATGGCGATGTCACCGGGCAGGCCGTGCTGGACGCCGGGCTGCGGATCGGTTCGGTGGACTTGGCGGACAACAAGGGCATGATCGCCGCCGACGCCGGGCGGCGCAAGGAGGCGATCGCGCGCAACACGGACTATGTGAAAGCCTGCGCCAAGTTTGGGGCGGTCAACCACTTCCTGGTGATGCTGCCGCTGGACCCGACACTGCCGCGCGCCGAGAATTTCGGCTACATGGTGGAAAGCTTCGGCGAACTGGCGCCGGTCTTGGAGGCCAGCGGGGCCAAGCTGGTCATCGAAGGTTGGCCGGGACCGGGCGCGCTGTGCTGTACGCCGGAGGGCTATCGGGCGCTCTTCAAGGAAGTCAGCTCGCCGGCCATGGGCATCAACTATGATCCGTCGCACCTGATCCGGATGCACATTGACTACCTCCGCTTCCTGGACGAGTTTGGCAGCCGTGTCTTCCACACGCATGGGAAAGACACCGAGGTGCTGGAGGGCGCGATCTATGAATACGGGACCGAACAGCCGCCGACCTTCGCCAAGCCGCGACCGTACGGCGCGATGACGTGGCGCTACACGATTCCCGGGCACGGCGTGGCGCGCTGGAATGAGATTGTCCGGCTGCTAGTAGAGAAGAATTACCGCGGGGCCATCTCGATCGAGCTGGAAGATGCCAACTTCCATCAGAAGACCGAATTGGAGCGACTGGGCATCGTCCTGGGCGCCCAGTTCCTCACCGGCGTGTAGGCGCGCCACAAGCCAATAGGAGGTACTGCACGTGACCGAGACGAATAGCGAGTGGTTGGTGTATGTGGGGACGTACACGCGCCGCGAGCCGCATGTGATCGGACGCAGCCGAGGGATCGAGGTGTTCCGGTTCTCAACGGCGGACGGGACACTGACCCACGTCACGACCGTTGCGGGCATCGCCAATCCCTCATTCCTGGCGATCCACCCGTCGGGTGAGTACTTGTACGCGGTTAGCGAAGTCGGCGAACAGGTGGACGGACGGCCATCCGGTGCGGTGAACGCCTATCGCATCGAGCGGCCCAGCGGTCATCTGCATGCCATGGGCCAGCAGGCAACCGGCGGCGCGGGTCCGTGCCACCTGGCCGTCGATGCGACCGGGCGGGCCGTGGTGGTCAGCAACTATGGCAGCGGCAGCGTCGCGCTGCTGCCGTTAACGAGTGAGGGCGCGCTAGGGGCGGTCAGTGACTTCATCCAGCACGAAGGTTCCAGCATCAATCCACAACGCCAGCGCGAACCGCATCCGCATTCCGTGAACATCGATCCCACGAACCGTCTTGTCCTCGTGCCGGACCTGGGCCAAGACAAGATCGTGATCTACGAACTGGACCTGGAACGGGGTAAGCTAGCTCCGCACAGCGCCCAACCCTGGGCGCGCACCCCGTCCGGCGCGGGACCACGCCATTTGGCGTTTCACCCGAATGGCAAGCTGCTGTTCGTTGTCAACGAACTTGACTCGACGGTGACGTCCTTCGGCGTGGATAGCGACAAGGGCACGCTGGTCCAAATCGACTCGTGGTCCACGCTGCCCGATGGGTATGAAGAGAAGAGCTGGTGTGCGGATATCCACGTCCACCCGAATGGGCAGTACCTGTTCGCCTCGAACCGAGGTCACGACAGCATCGCCGTGTTTGCGATTGACGAGACCCGCGGGCAGCTAAAGCCGATGGGTCAAACACCAACCGGCGGGAAGTTCCCGCGCAATTTCGCGCTGGATCCGTCGGGCCAATACCTGTTGGCGGCCAATCAGAACTCGGACGACATCCACGTGCTGCATGTGGATGCCCGGCTTGGCAAGCTGACCCCAACCGGGAAGAAGGTCGCCGCGCCGACGCCTGTGTGCATCAAGTTCGTAGCCCTGTAGTTGCGGCGGCGACGCCGGCCAACGTGCTCCCCACCCCTCACGAGGCGACGGCGCTATGTCGGAACATACGAATCGTGCGGAACTCCCCCAGGGCCTGGCAGGGCTGCTGGCCCTGAGGGAGTTCCGGCGGCTGCTGGGCAGCAATGCCATGTGGTGGCAGTCGCTCTTCATGGAGAATGTAGTTGTCGGTTGGCTGGTCCTGGAAATGACGGACTCGCCGTGGGCGGTGGCGGTGGTGGGCTTCTGCCGATCGCTGCCGCTGCTCCTGCTCGGATACTTTGCCGGGGCGGTGGCGGACCGTCTGGGCCGGCGGCGCGTGATTGTCGGCGCACAGACAGCCAACTTCATCTGCTATGCGGCTATGCTGGCGCTGGTCGCGACCGGACGCGTGACGCTCTGGCACTTGGCGCTGCTGTCGTTCGGGTTGGGCACGGCCTGGGCGCTCGACTGGCCCGCGCGACGGGCGCTGCTGCCCGACCTCGTAGGCAAGGCGCGCACACTCGATTCCCTGCTGCTGGAGAACTTCGTGCAGGGGGCCGCGCGGATCCTGGGACCATCGTTGGCCGGGGCGCTGCTGGCCCGCTTTGGCGCGGTGGGCGGTTTCGCGGCGATGGTCTGTCTGTCGCTGGCAACGCTCTTGCTGCTGCGCACGCTGGCCGGTCAGCCGATCCCGCACACTAACCGGCAACCGGCCGTGTCACCCTGGACGGCGCTGGGTCAGAGTATGCGCTATGTGGGGCGGAGCCAACCGATTCTCGGCGTCATCCTGGTGACGGTCGTCCTGAACCTCCTGCTGATCCCCTACATGACGTTGCTGCCGGTGTTTGCCCGCGACGTGCTGCACCGCGGGCCTATAGGCCTGGGGCTGCTGGGCGCCGCGTCGGGGATTGGTTCGTTCATCGGCCTGGCGCTGATCAACCACGCGCGGCGGTGGTATACGAACGGCTGGATTCTCACGGTTGGGACACTGGGGATGGCGCTGGCCTTGACGGTCTTTAGCCGGTCCGAGGTGTATGGCCTATCCTGGGGACTCCTGCTGGTCGTAGGGATTGGTCAGGCGTGCTTTGGCATCATGCAAAGCTCCATCATCCTGCTGACGGCCAGTGACGAGATGCGCAGCCGCACCATGGGCGTCCTGGTCTTGGCGATTGGGTCGGACCCCTTCGGGAAGCTACAGACAGGGTATCTGGCCCAACGCTTCGGCGCGCCCACGGCGGTCGGCATCCAGGCCGGCCTGGCCGCGCTGATGCTGGTGGCGATCGCGGTGGCGCTGCCTGGGCTGCGGGCGCGCCCAACCGCGCCGGCGGTGGCCGCGGCCAGCGATTAGCACAGTGTTGACGGCGCGCCGCGCGGTTTGTCAGCCGGGGGCAAGTTCGGTAGACTCTGAGGCGCACAGGTGACCTTGCCGCCCGTGCAGCCACGCAGGTTATACCACTATCGACAGCGAATCCACCGGAAAAGGAATGCGACCTTGGAGTACATCAACTTTGGAACCGCCGGGATCAAGGTCAGCCGGCTGGCGCTGGGCCTTGGGCTGCGCGGGCAGGCGGACCCCGTCGCGGCGCAGGCCATGATCGAGCGCGCGCTGGACTTGGGCATCAACCTGATCGACTGCGCGAATGTCTATTCACCGCTGGACAATCACGCCAACTTCGGACAATCCGAGCAGATCCTCGGACGGGTGCTCAAGGGGCGGCGCGACCAGGTTGTCGTCACCAGTAAGGTGGCCGGGCGCGTGGGGGCCGGACCTAACGATCACGGGCTATCACGGGCGCACATCCTGCGCGAGATTGACCGGACGCTGGCGCGCCTGGGCACCGACTACGTCGATGTCTACCTGGTCCACGTCTTTGACCAGCAGACGCCGCAGGAAGAGACCATGAGCGCGCTGGACGATGTGGTACGCGCCGGGAAGGCCCGCTACGTGGGCTGCTGCAACTATGCGGCCTGGCAGGTGTGTCGCGGACAATGGATCGCCGACCGGCGCAACGCCACGCCGTTTGCGTGCGTGCAGAATCAGTACAGCCTGTTGCAGCGCGACCCGGAGCGCGAGCTGTTTGGCGTTGTGAAGGCGTGCGGGTTGGGCATGATGGCCTACAGCCCGTTGGCGATTGGCCTGCTCAGTGGGCTGTATCGTCCCGGCGCGGCAGCGCCGGCAGGCAGCTATTGGGCGGCGCGCGGCGCGGCGTATGACCAGGTCATGGCCGGCGTCGCAGGGCGCGTGATCCCCATCTTGGTGGAGGCGGCGCAGGAGTTGGGCAAGACGCCCGCACAGGTGGCACTGGCGTGGGTGCTGGACCATCCCGAGGTGACATGCGCGATTACGGGCGGCGATACGGTTGCCCACCTGGAAGACAACTTCGGCGCGCTAGGCTGGCGGCTGGAGCCGGAATTGCGCCGCCGGCTGGACGACGCCTCGCACGTGGCCCATCGGTTTGACGAATAAGCTAGGCTTGGTCTGAGGAGCAGGGAATTGCATTCCGACAAGATCGTTCTGACCAACGGCGCGGTCGTCTTGCCTGACCAGATCGTGCGCGGGGACGCGTTGCTGATCGACGGCGGCGTGGTGGTCGGGCTGGTGGCGAAAAGCGAGGCCCCGGCAGATGCCACGGTCATCGACGCCGAGGGCAGGCTTATCGCGCCGGGGCTGGTGGACATCCATATGCACGGCGCACGGGGGCGCTCGTTCAACGAGGGCACGCGCGATGCGTTTGCGACGATCCTGGCGGCCTGCGCGGCGGCCGGCGTGACGAGCGTCCTGGCGACCACGGCGACGGCCCCGCTGGAACAGTTGGAGACGGCGCTGGCGACGGCGCGGCGCTGGCGGGCGGGGCCGAAGCCGACCGCGAACTTGCTCGGCGTGCATGTGGAAGGGCCATACTTTGCGGCAAGCCAAGCGGGCGCACAGGATCCGGCGCATCTGCGCACGCCCAGCGACCGGCAGTACGCGCGACTGCTTGCCTATGCCGATGTGATTCGCATCTTCACCTTTGCTCCGGAACTGGACGGCGCGGCCGAACTGACGCGGCGGGTGGCCGAGTTGGGTATGGTGGCCGCGGCGGGACACAGCGCGGCGCGTGAAGAGGACATTGCGCCGCTCATTCCGCTTGGGCTGCGCCATATGATTCACATCTGGAGCGGACAGTCCACGACGGTGCGTGAGGGGCCGTGGCGCAAGCCGGGTTTGCTGGAGGTAAGCCTCACGCGCAAGGACCTCACCGTCGAGATGATTGGCGACGGCAAGCACTTGCCGCCGACCTTGATGAGGCTGGCGTATCAGTGCATCGGGGCGGACCGGCTGTGCTTGATCTCGGACGCGACGAGCGGCGCGGGACTGCCGCATGGCGCGGCCTTTCGCATGGGCGAAATGGAGTATGTCGTCGGCGACGGCGTGGGTATGCTGCTGGACGGCACGGCATTTGCCGGGAGCACGACGCTGCTGAACCAAATGGTGCGCGTGCTGATTGAGCAGGTGGATGTGCCGACGGTGGAGGCGATCCGCATGGCGAGCCTGACGCCGGCGCGCGTGATTGGGATGGACCAGCACAAAGGCAGTCTGCTGCCTGGACGGGATGCCGACCTGGTCATCTTCGAGCCGGATTTTCGACCGTGGCGGGTGATGGTCGGCGGTCAATGGATGTAACCAACGATCCAGATAGAGAGGCAAGCATGACGACGAAAAGCGTTACGCCAATTCGTAGAGTCCAGGTCGACAAGCTGCCGGTCGAGGTGTATGCCGACAACGCCAGTATGGGCCAAGCGGCGGCAGCCGTCGCGGTGGACGTGTTGGCCGCGGCGGTGGCGCGGCGGGGGCATGCCAATGTGATTCTCGCGACCGGCAACTCGCAACTGACGTTTCTACATGCGCTGCGCGACAGCGCCGGTGTGGCGTGGGACAAGATTCGCGTCTTTCACATGGACGAGTATCTCGGCATTGCGCCGGAGCATCCGGCGAGCTTTCCCAAGTTCTTGCGCGAGCACATTATCGATCAGGTGAAGCCGGCGGCCTTCTACCCTGTGCCGAATCACCCGGCGGACGTGGCACAGGCGTGTCGGGACTATGAGGCGCTGCTGCGCGAGCATCCCGCGGACCTGGTGGCACTGGGCTTTGGCGAAAATGGGCATCTGGCGTTCAATGACCCGCCTTATGCCGATTTC
>CAYJQA010000041.1:0-8859 GCA_964372065.1 uncultured Litorilinea sp. | reverse complement strand
CGATTTCGACGATCCGGTATGGGTGAAGGTGGTCGCGCTGGACGAGAAGAGCCGCCGCCAACAAGTCGGCGAGGGCCACTTCCCCACGCTGGCCGATGTGCCCACGCACGCCATCACCCTAACCGTGCCGACGCTGCTGGCGGCCAAGCACATCCTGGCGATCGTGCCCGAGGCGCGCAAGGCGGCGGCGGTGCGGGCCTGCCTGTATGAGCCGGTCAGCGAAGACCGCCCCGGTTCGATCCTGCGGACGGTGGAGCACGCGACGCTCTACCTCGACACCGACTCGGCCCAGGGATTGCAGGGGTAGCGGCGCTATGCGACCGGCCTCACGTATCCTGCAGTTCGACGAGTCCATTATCCGCGAGATGACGCGCCATGCCATGGAGCAGGACGCCATCAACCTGAGCCAGGGCTATCCCGACTTTGACCCGCCGCCGGAGATCGTCGAAGCGGCGGTGGCGGCGATTCGTGGCGACGAGAACCAGTACACGGTCACCTGGGGGTATCCGCCCCTGCGCGACAAGCTGGCGGCGGAGTATACGCCCAAGCTGGGGTGGGCCATTGACCCGGATGTGCACGTCACAGTGACATGCGGCGTGACCGAAGGGATCGTCGCGGCGCTCATGGGGATTGTGGATCCGGGCAACGAGGTGATCTTCCTGGAGCCGGCGTACGAGAACTTCCGACCGGCGGCGATCATGGCGGGCGCGACGCCCGTGGCCGTGCCGGTGGCGCTGCCGGGCTATCGTCTGGATGCGGAACGCCTGGCCGCGGCGATCACGCCGCGCACCCGGGCCATCCTGCTCAATACGCCGCACAATCCGACCGGGCGGGTCTGGGATGCCGCCGAGATAGATGCGCTGGCAGACCTCGTCGTGCGTCACGACCTGATCCTGATCACCGACGAGATCTACGAGCACATTCTCTACGATGGCCGCATCCACATGCCGCCGGGTCGCCGCCCGGAACTGCGCGAGCGCACGATTACGGTGGGCGGGTTCAGCAAGACGTTCGCCGTCACCGGCTGGCGGCTGGGGTTCGTCTTTGCGCCGACGGCGCTGGCGTCGGCGGTGCGCCGCGCGCATGACTACTTGACCATCTGTGCGCCGACCCCGTTGCAGGCCGCGGCGGTGGCTGCGATGGACCTGCCGCCCGCCTACTATGCGGGGCTGACGGCGGGCTATCAGGAACGGCGCGACGTGATGATGGCCTACTTGGCGGAGGCCGGCTTTGCGGCGCTGCCGCCGGAAGGGGCCTACTATACGATCGCCAACTATCGTGACCTGCCGATCCCACAGGCCAGGCTGAACGCCCGCGACTTCGCGCTGTGGTTGACGCAGCGCGTCGGCGTCGCGGTCGTGCCGATGAGCAGCTTCTACACGGACCCGCAGCGCGGGGAGGGCAGTATTCGCTTTGCGTTTCCCAAGCGCGTCGGCACGCTGCACGAAGCTGGCCGGCGGCTGCTGGCGATACGCGATTTCGTTTAGCCCATGCGACAGAAAGGGGAGGATGGAATGCCGGTAACCGGAATACGGCGAACGCTGCTGCGGATGGAGAAGCCCTTGGCCCCACCTACGTGGGCGCTGCTGGAGCGCGAACTGCTGCGCGCCAATAGCCGCGCCTGCCGCGAGTTCTTCAACTACTACTTTGACGAACGTGGGTATCTCAAGTGTGTGCCGCGCTGGGGCGGCGATGACGGCCCCGACGACGCCATCGAAAACCTGGCGGACTGGCCCGTTCTACACGCGCTGGGCGGCGACGACGACCTGATCGGCATGTGCCGGCTCGCTTGGGAAGGGCATCTGCGCCAGTACACGGAGGCCAAGACGACCGACGTCCCCTTTGCGCGGGATGGCATGTACTACAAAGAGTTTCCCACCATGTGCGACTGGCTGCACAACGGGGAGACGATGTCGGTCTTCAACTTGATGGGGCTATCCGACCCGTATGCGCCCAACTTCGAGAAGCGCGTCCGCCGCTATGCCGGTCTTTACATGGGTGAAGACCCCGGTGCGCCCAACTATGATCCGGAGCGCAGGATCATCCGTAGCATGTTCACCGGGAGTCGCGGGCCGATGCTGCGCAAGGCCACGGGGCTGGACTGGGCGGGCGACCCCATCGAAGTCGAGCACCGCTTTGTGCTGCTCCACGGTGAGCGCACCTATCAGGAGATGGTCGACCATTTCAAGGACTACAACGACGTCGCGGGCGACCATCCGCTGAACATGGGCGCGACAAGCCTGATCCTGAACGCGTACATGCTGACGGGTGAGGCCAAGTATCGCGACTGGCTGGCCGGCTATGCGGATGTATGGCGGCAGCGTATGGTGGAGAACGGCGGCATCATCCCGACCAATGTGGGGTTGGACGGCGCGCTGGGCGGCGCATGTGACGGGAAGTGGTGGGGTGGGGTCTATGGCTGGGGCTTCACGGTCATTGTCCCGCAGACGGGCGAACTGGCGCACCGCAACCTGGCCCACTGGGGTTATCGCGGCTTTGGCAACGCTATTCTCGCCACCGGCGATCTGGGCTACGCCGAGCAGTGGGGCGCGATGCTGGACTTGGTCAACGGGCAGGCGCGCGAAGTGGACGGGCGACGCGTGTATCCGCACATGTACGGCGCGGATGGCTGGTATGGTTTCGCGCCCGAACCGTACCTACATGGCGCGCTGGAACTCTATTTGTGGACGCAAAGCGAGCGCGACTTGGCGCGGGTGCGCACGGACGCGTGGGTGCGCTTCTTGGCCGGCGAGAATCCGGACTACCCGCACGAAATGCTGCGACAGGACTTCGCGACCATCCGGCGGCGGGTTGACGAGGGCATCCACCGCGAGAAGCTCACGCCGGACACGCGGCTATCGGACAACCCGAACCCGTACAATCCGGCGACCGTGAGCACGTTGGCGAGGCTTATGCTGGGCGGGCTGCAAACCGGGAATGCAGCTTTCCCGTTGCAGGCGCGGCTGCGGTACTTTGACCCGGTGCGGCGGCGCGCGGGCATCCCTGAGGATGTGGCGGCGCTGGTGGAGAAAATGTCCGACACCGAGACCGTGGTCAATTTGGTGAACCTGAATCAGGTGGAGGCGCGGGCCGTCATTGTGCAAGGCGGCGGCTATGGCGAGCACCGCATTGTGGCGGCGCAGGTGGGCGATCAGCCTGTCCCGGTGGACGGCGCGTGGTGCGCCGTGCATCTCGAACCGGGCTGCGGCGGGCGTCTGACGCTCAAGATGGAGCGTTATGCGAATCCGCCGACCATGTTGTTTCCGTGGGACTAGACGAGACGGCGCGCAGTCGACCGGTCCCACGTATCACCGTCACCGTTCAACTGGACAAACAAGGAGCAGCAATCGTGCGTGTGGAAGACCTGGATTCCCCGTCCCTCATCATCGACCTGGACGCGCTGGAAGAGAACCTCGACCGCTACCAGCGATACTATACGGAGCACGGCATTGGGCTGCGTCCCCATATCAAGACGCACAAGACGCTGGCCGTCGCGGCTATGCAGATGGCAAAGGGCGCCATCGGTCTGACCTGCCAGAAGATCGGTGAGGCCGAGGTAATGGTCAACGGCGGGATTGCGCCCGACGTATTGATCCCCTATAACATCATCGGCAAGCAGAAGCTCGCGCGGTTGACGGCGCTTGCGCGGCGCACCAACTTGACGGTGGCGGCGGACTCCGCGTACACGATTCGCGGGCTATCCGAGGCGGCGGCCGCGGACAAGGTGACGCTGGGCGTGATCATCGAGGTCGAGTGCGGGATGAACCGCACCGGTGTGCAGACGCCCGCCGAAGCGGCGGAGTTGGGCAAGCTGATCGACTCGCTGCCGGGGCTGGAGATGCGCGGCATTATGGGGTATCCGACGCCGCCGGACTGCCGTCCCATCCTGCAGGAGATGCTGGCGGCCCTGGACAAGGCCGGTCTGCCGCACCCGATGGTGAGCGGGGGCGGCACGCGCTATGCGTTTGAAGCGCATCTGCTGCCGGAGCTTACGGAATACCGGATCGGCGAGTATCCCACCGGGGGCGAAGGGCATCTGCGGAGCGGACGGCATACGGTGGAGCAGTGTGCGCTGCGCGTGGTGGCAACGGTCATCAGCAAGCCGACCGCAGACCGGGTCATCCTGGACGCGGGCAGCAAGACCATGAGCGCGTCGACGCTGCAAACGCCCAACGGGACGAGCATGGGCTACATCGTGGAATACCCGGATGCGCGGTCCTACGGCTCATCGGAAGAGCACGGGCATGTGGATGTGTCGGCCTGTGCCGTGAAGCCGGAGATTGGCGAGCGCGTCCAAATCCTGCCGGTGCATCCCTGCCCGTGCGTGAACGAGCACGACGTGATGGTGGCCGTGCGCAAGGGGCGTGTGGATGCCTTCTGGCCGATTCTGGCGCGCGGCAAGGTTCAATAGGCAGGCGCCATGATCGTCGATACCCACGTACATATCTGGGCGATTGACCCGCCGCGCTATCCGGTGGGACCGACCGCGCCCAACTGGACGGCGCTGCCCGACGAACCGGCGACGGCCGAGGAGCTGATCGCCGATATGGACGCCAACGGCGTCGCCAAGAGCGTGTTGGTGCAGACGAGTTGGTCGACCTGGGACAACGGCTACATCGCCGACGCGGCGGCGGCCCACCCGGATCGTTTCATAGGACACGGGCTGCTCGATCCGCTGGACGAGGACAACGCATCGCTGGCGCGCTATTGGGTGCGCGAGCGGGGCCTGGCGGGGTTCCGGTTTCATCCGCTGTACTATCCGGCGGAGAAGGTGCTGTTGCGACGACAGAACGAGGCGCTGTGGGAGGAGATCGCCAGCCTGGATGTGGTCGTGCAGTTTCACATGCGGGCGGACCATGCCGACCAGGTCGCGACGCTGGCGGCGCGCTATCCGCATCTGCGGCTGATCGTCGATCACATGGGGTATCCGGACGTGGCCGAGCCGATGTCGGCGTTTGCGCCGATCGTGGGGCGCGAAGCCTACCCCTACCTGGACGTGCATCCGTTCGTGCACCAGTTGCTAGATGCCTTTGGCGCAGAGCGTACCCTGTGGGGGACCGGCTATCCGGGGCATCATCGCAAGAAGCATGGCTGGTTGAGCCTGGCGGAAGAACTGCAACTCGTACGCGACGGGCTGGGCTTCCTGACGGACGACGAGATCGACCGCGTGCTCGGCGGGACGGCGCAAGAGGTGTGGCGATTCGCATAGCAGAATAACCTGCGGAAATACAGGCGGTCCGCGACCAGCGCGGTCCGCCTGTTGCATTTCCGGTCCGCTTGCCAGCGGAGGCGGGTTCAGGCCATGCCGTCGATGGCGGTAAGCCAACCTGTCGTGGCGTCGCAGTAGACCATCGCGTCGCCGATGCGCGTGAGGCAGTGCGGCTCAGGCAGATCGGGCGGAACCTCGACGCGAGCGAGTTCCGCGCCGGTCACGACATCGAGCTTGACGATGACACGGTTGGACGTGTGCACCACCCAAATGCCAGCCGCCACGCGTACGACGCCATGCGCCCTGGGGTAGGGCAGCGGGATCACGTGCTGCACGGACCAGTCCGTGGTGCGGACGGCTGTCAACGTCTGCGCGTGCAGCGTCGTAATCCACAGCGTATCGGCTTCGTAGGGGTCGTACTCGATACCGTGGACACCGCCGCCGCCCGGCACGGGGTGGCGGGCAACCGTCGCGCCCGTCGCCGGATCGACGGCCAGAATCTCGCCCTGACCTGCCAGCGCGTCGGTGGCGCGGGGCGCGCGCCAAATTGAGCCAGGCCCGTTGGCGGCCAGCCACAGGAATCCCGCGCCCCAGGTGAGGCCGCTGGTGTTGGACGACTCGGTAGAGATTTCGCGGCGCAGTTTGGTGACGCCGTACTCGTTAGGGCCGTCGGGGTCGATGAGCGCGACGCGATCGGTGATCTGGTCGACAACCCATAAGCCATCGGGCGTCATCTGGACGCCGTTGGGCACGGAATAGGGCGCGCGAAAACGACGCGCAAAGGTGTAGCTCATGGTTGCGGACTCCCTGGTCTGCTAGAGCGCGGGCACGACCACGCCGAGGTCCGCCGCCGTCGCGCAGATGGCGGACCAGGTGGCCTCCTCGATATTCAGGCCGTCGGCCTCACGGCGGCGGCGCGTCTCCTCTTCGATGTCGCCGGGGACCAGGATGCGGTCATGGCCGGGCATGGTGGGCGACGACTTGACCCATTCCACGAGGGCACGCGTTTCGCGCTTGTATTCGTCCACGTCGATGAAAGAGTCAATGTTGATGGCAAGCGCAAGATAGCCGCTGCCGCCGCGGGTGGGCGCGTCGGTGCTGCAGCCTGCCCAGGAGAGGCCGCCGGCGATGGCGTCGATCATGAGCGCCAGGCCGTAGCCCTTGTAGCCGAAGGGGCCGCCGAGAGGCAGCATGGCTACGTCCGACTGGCGGAAGAGCGCCGGGTCGTGGACCGGGCGGCCCTGGGCGTCGATCAAATAGCCGTCGGGCAGCGTGATGCCCCGCGCGCGGGCCACATCGATCTTGCCACCGGCCGCGACGCTGGTGGTGATGTCGAGCATGAGGGGCGCGGCCCCCTCGACCGGCACACTGATGGCGATGGGGTTGGGCGGGAGCCGGCGGCCGGTTCCGCCAAACGGGGCGGTGAACCGTGCGCCCCCGTTGAGCATGATCACGCCGATGCAGTCCTGTTCGACGGCCAACGGCGGGAACGCACCCAGGCGTCCGATATGGCCCGACTGATGGACGGCCACCGCGCCGAACGTATGCTCCTTGGCGCGGGCCACGGCCATCCGCATGGCTTCGTAGGCCAGCACAATGCCAAAGCTGCGGTTGGCATCCAAGACGACGGCTGCGGGCCGCTCGCGCACGACGCGCTGATTGCCCACCGGTAGGATTTCGCCGTCGCGCAGGCTTTTTGCATAGGCAGGAATACGAATGACCCCATGGGAATCGTGGCCCATGAGGTTGGACTCGACTAAGTGGTGGGCGGCCAAATCCGCCTGGTCAGTTGGCAGGCCCGCGGCGGCCAAGATCGCCGCGCCGACCTGGTGGAGCGTGGAATGCTGAATGGTAGGCACTGGAGCTCTCCTGCTGGGTGGATTGTGGGGAACTTGCAGAGGAATTGTAGCACAGCCGGGCGGCTCGCGGCGATTGGTCGCGCACCCGGCCCGGCTGTGGCCCCGTCCTGTACAGTTGCTGGCGGCGGCGCGGCCTATTCTTCGCGCGCCGTGAACTCGAGTTTGGCCTCGAAGTCGTCCTTGACGGTGAGGGTATTGGCGAAGTCGGGCGGGGTAATGCCGAAGTCGGTCATCTTGAGCGCGGCCACGGCGACGCCCGTGATGGTATTACCCTGATAGGTGGCGGTGACGGCGAAGGTCGCCGGTGTGGTGAGATCGCGGATGGTCATTTGACCCACCATATCGAAGGTGACCTCGCTGCCCGGCGTATAGGTGGTGGGCGCATTGGCGAGGCTTTCGGCGACGAATACCGCCTGGGGAAATGAGCCGAACTGCGGGCCGTTGTCGCGGATCCAGCCGTCACGCAGCGATTGGTCGCTCTTGAGTGTGCTGAGGTCGACCGTAAAGGTGTTTTCGCCCAGCGGCGCGGCGAGGTCATCCCAGTTCAACTGGAACTGGCCGGTGACGGCGTTGGTGCGCCCGATGGTGTCCTGTTTGCCTGGCGCAATGCCGTACTTGCCGAACGCGCCGCCGAAGAACTCCTCGTCCACACTATAGGACGCGGTTGTCTCCTCGGAGACGATGACGTAGGTGTGGAGTCCGATTGGCAAAGTCGTGGCGGCGGCGGCGGCGGTGGGCGCGGCGGCCGGTGCGGCCGTGGGCACGGGCGCCGGTGCGGCGGGGCTGCATGCAGCCAGCGCAAGGCCGAGGGCCATCAGCAAGCCAGGGACGAGGCGGGGGTAGCGAAACATGGTCATGTGCGTCCTTCCTTGAACGGATGCCAGCTAGTCGGTATTGGCAGAGGGGGTCTCCGGCGTCGCCATCCAGTCGGGCGGAATCACACCGGCCGGGAGGTAGGCAGGCGCGGCGGCCGGGTTTTCCCCGTAGGTTTGGATCAGTGAGCGCATCAGCAGCGAGTAGATACCTTCATGGCGAATGACCGGCCCGGCTGCGCCGTCGACCACCGTCCCCGGCGTGAAGCCGTACTGATCCAGGGAGGCGATGAAGGCCGGGTCGCGTGCGATGATGTGGACGGGCGTCTCGTAGCCGTCATCGCGGCGCGAGACGCGCGGCGGCTGGTGGTCGCCGATCAGCACGAAAATGGCGTCTTCGTCGGCGTGGCGCAGGATGAAATCGGTCACCGTGTCCAGCGTATAGCCGACTGCGCTCAAGTAGCGGGCGCGCGTCTCTTGGTGGTCGGCGGCTTCGGTTGGGACGGGATCGCCATCGGGCGAGGCGACGCCCAACGTGCGCCAGTCCTCCACCATGCTGGGCTGGGGGTCCCACGGATAATGGGAGTTCTGGGTGATGTAGAACATGAAGAGCGGCTGGTTGACGTCCTTGGCCAACTCGTCGCGGGCATAGGCGAGGACATACTGGTCCGCCGGAGCCGGTCCCCAGCCGTAGCGCGCGCCGGCGTAGTTGAGGTCACTGTAGCGCACCCAGCGATCGACGCCGTAGAAGCGCTTGTACTTGTCCCACATGGACTCGCGCAGTTCGACGGAGATGGAAGTCACCCACTGGTAGTAGTAGCCTTCATCGCGCAGGTAAGCGCCCAGATCGGGATAGTGCGGCGCGTCCGCCGCGGTGTAACGCTCCATGAGGGCCAGATACTGGGGGTGGGCATTGATGCGCAGCCCGAAGAGCACACTGGTGTTGGCCATCCAGGAGCCGCCGCCCCAAGTGGGGGAC